>JAUZEX010000641.1 GCA_030838815.1 Actinomycetota bacterium | reverse complement strand
CCGTGATTCTTGACAGCTTCCGAGAGCGCAAGCCCTTCCCCGGTCAGGATCCGTTCGTCGTTCCCCACGACGGCGCGTACCTGCTGATCCAGACGGTCCACAACGACCGGCGGATCGTCATCAAGCGGTTCGCCGATCTGGACCGGATGGACCGCAACACGTCGACGGTGATCTGGAAGCCCCTGCGGGGGAGCCGCCGGGGCCGCCAGCTGTGGGCGCCGGAGCTGCACGAGATCGACGGGCGGTGGTACGTCTACTACGCCGCCAGCGACGGGCAGAACGAGAACCACCGCATGTACGGGCTGGAGGCGGACCACCCGCTCGGGCCCTACCACTCCCTGGGCCAGATCCGCGATCCCCGCCACGACACATGGGCCATCGACATGACGGTCCTCCAGCACGAGGGCCGGCTCTACGCCGTGTGGTCGGGCTGGGACGACGCCCACGACGGCTTCCCCCAGCACCTCTACATCGCCCCCATGGCCGACCCCGGCACGATCAGCGGCGAGCGGGTGCGGATCTCCAGCCCCGAATACGACTGGGAGATGCGCGTCGCCGCCCTCAACGAGGGCCCCCAGATCCTGCGCAACGACGTCGACGGCAAGCTGTTTATCGCCTTCTCCGCTGATGCGAGCTGGAGCCCGGAGTACAAGATGGGGCTGCTGGAGTGGACCGGCGGTTCGGTGCTCGACCCGTCCGCCTGGACGAAGCTGCCCCACCCGATCCTCACCGGCGGCGGCCACGGCTGCTTCATCGAGGCGGCCGGCCGCCAGCACTTCGTCTACCACCGGAAGCTGAGCGGCGACCCGGGCTGGGCCGACCGGGAGATCCGGGCCGAGCCCTTCACCTGGGACGCCAACGGCTACCCCCTGATCGCCTCCCAGCGCAACATCGCCGTCCTGCAGCTCGGCCCGGAGTCCCCGGAGTCGGCCTCGCCGGCCTACGAACCGGGCGGCGTGCAGATGTTCGGGACCCGGATCCCGGCTTAGCGCGGCGGTCAGGTTGCCCCGGGGGAGGCCGGTGAAGCCCCCGGGCTTGCCTCGGGGGAGGCCGGTGAAGCCCCCGAGCCAAGCCGGTCGAGGATCGAACGGGCCAGGGTGCGGCAGTGCCCGATGTCCTCGTCCGTCGGGCCCGGCCGTGGGGTCAGGATCTGGATCGTGTAGCGGTCACCGAGCCGGGCGAAGAGGGTTCCTTCGTCGTTGACGAACGCGCTGTCGCCGAGGCCGGGGAGCTCCCGGGCGACGCCGGTATCCCGCCAGGTCGACTCGTCGTCGACGGCCATGCCCGGCATCCCGGTGTGGTTGCAGACGTACACCGACACGGTGGCGTTGTCGTCGCCCCGGAGGCCGAAGTCGACCGCGAACACCTCGCCGTCGTCGAGGACGACGTCGTGGCCCACGACCTCGGCGTCGAAGGCGGCGGCGACGATCTCGTCGGTCACGGCGGCCGGGTCGCCGGCCGTGCGGGCCGGGACCGAGAGGTCGGTGTTCCCGTCCCCGGCGGTGGGCGGGCCGGTTGGGAGCGACCCGTGGTGCAGGAAGGCATGGAGCTCGGCGTCGTGCGCCGCTTCGGCCGGGTTCTCGTCGCCGCCGCCGAAGAGCTTCTTGAGCAGGCCCATGGGCGCGATTCTGCCGCAGGCCGTACCGTCACGCCTTAGATCGTCGGGGCCCCCGAGTTCAGCGGGCGCGGCGTCGGCGCTTCGAGCCCTGTTCCAGGAAGCGGGCCAGGGCGACGCCGGCGTCGGTGACGTGGCCTTCGGCGGCGCGGCGGGCCGCGGCACCGTCGCGGCGGGCGAGGGCGGCGACGAGGTCGTCGTGGTCGGAGGCCGAGTGCTCCCCCCGGTCGGGGAACACGTCGAAGAAGTTGGTGGGGACGACCCCGACCGTCTGGCGGATCAGCGTCAGGATGCGGGGCGAGCCCGACGCCCGGTGGACCGCCCGGTGGAAGCGCCAGTTGGCCGATACCAGGCTGTCCTTGGCGGCTCCCGCCGCCCCTGTCGGGGGGACACCCCCCAACCCCCGGGCTTTGGCGGCTCCCGCCGTGGCGCCCGAGGCGGCGGTCACGTCGTCGGCCAACGCCCGGATGTGGTCGAGCTCGTCGCCGGTGATCCGGGCCGCGGCCCACTCGGCGGCCTTGCCGGCCAGGGTGCCGAGAATGGCGAAGTTGTCGAGCACGTCTCGGGGCGTGAGGCCGATGACCGTGATCCCGCTGCGGGGCGCGACCTCGACCAGTCCCTCGTAGGACAGCTCCAGCAGCGCTTCCCGGATCGGTGTGCGGCTGGCGCCGAACTCGGTGGTGAGGGCGTCGAGGTCGAGGCGGGTGCCGGGGGCGAGGGCACCGGTCAGGATCCGGTTGCGAAGCTCCTCGGCCGCCCGGGCCCGCACCGTTCCGCCGATGCGGGCGCTGATATGTAACATATCAGTTAGCCTACCGGAGGGGAACGGCATGAGCCAGGAAGGCACGCCAAATCAGGTCACGACGGAGGCCGGTCTCCCGGTCGAGCCGCTCTACAGCCCGTCCAACACGAAGCTCGACTACGGCGACATCGCCGACCCTGGGGCCTACCCGTTCACCCGGGGCAACTTCAGCTCGGGTTACCGGCACAAGCTGTGGACGTTCCGGCAGTACAGCGGATTCGGCACCGCCGACGACACCAACGCCCGCTACAAGTACCTGCTGGAGCACGGCGGGACCGGCCTGTCGGTGGCGGCCGACCTGCCGACCCAGATCGGTTACGACTCCGACGATCCCGACGTCACCGAGGAGGTCGGCCGGGTCGGAGTGGCCCTCGACACGTTGGCCGACGCCGAGATCCTCTTCGACGGCATCCCGCTCGAGCGGGTGTCGACGTCGTGGACCATCAACGGCACGGCGGCCATCATGCTGGCCTTCTACGTCGCGGTGGGCAAGAAACAGGGCGTGCCGGTGGAGAAGCTCAGGGGCACGATCCAGAACGACATCCTGAAGGAGTACGTCGCCCGGGGCACCTGGATCTGGCCCGCCGAACCGTCGATCCGCCTCATCGTCGACACGATCGAGTTTTGCGCCGAGAACGTGCCGCGCTACAACGCCATCTCGGTCGCCGGGGCCCACTTCCGCGACGCCGGGTGCACGGCGGCGCAGGAGATGGCGTTCACGCTGTCCGACGCCGTGACCTACGTCGACGCCGTGCTGGAGCGGGGGCGGATGACGATCGACGAGTTCGCCCCCCAGGTGTCGTTCTTCTTCTACACCCACAACGACTTCTTCGAAGAGATCGCCAAGTACCGGGCCGGCCGGCGGCGCTGGGCCCGCTTGGTGAAGGAGCGTTGGGGAGCGCAGAACGAGTCGTCGTGTCTGTTCCGGACGGGCTGCGTGGCCGGCGGCTCCACGCTGCAGGCGCCCCAGGCGCAGAACAACATCGTGCGGGTGGCCTACCAGGCGCTGGCGTCGGTGC
Organism: Actinomycetota bacterium; assembly: GCA_030838815.1. GTDB lineage: Bacteria > Actinomycetota > Acidimicrobiia > IMCC26256 > BP-133 > BP-133. The sequence continues at coordinate 1,276 of JAUZEX010000641.1, read as the reverse complement.
TGGGCGGGGTGCAGTCGATGTTCACCGCCGCCTGGGACGAGCCCTTCGCCCTCCCGACCGAGGAGTCGGCCACGCTGGCGCTGCGGACGCAGCAGGTCCTGGCCTACGAGACCGGCGTGGCCCGCACGGTCGACCCGCTGGGCGGGTCGTGGTTCGTGGAGTCGCTGACCGACGCCATGGAGGAGCAGCTGGTGGCGATCATGGCCGACCTCGACGATCACGGCGGGATGGTCCGGGCCATCGAGGACGGCTACGTGCAGGGTCTCATCGCCGAAGAGGCGTGGAAGGCCCAGAAGCTCGTCGAGAGCGGCGAGCGGCCCATAGTCGGCGTCAACATCTTCCAGACCGAGGAGCCTCCGGCCGACATGCAGATCTACGGCCTCGACGCCGGGGGGCGCCAGCGCCAGCTCGACCGCCTGGCCTCGGTGAAGGCGTCGCGGAGCTCGTCCGACGTGCGCCGGGTGCTGAAGGAGCTGCAGACGGCGGCCGAGCAGCCCGACACGAACCTCATGCCCCTGCTGGTGGAAGCCGTGGAGGCCTACGCCACGGTGGGGGAGATCACGTCGGCACTGCGGGACGTGTGGGGCGAGTACCGCCAGCCGGTGGTGTTCTGATGGGTGGCATCGCCGGCACCCCCTCGGGCGGCGAGCACCGCGCCGGGCTCCCGCCCCGCCGGGTCCTGGTGGCCAAGCCGGGCCTCGACGGCCACGACCGGGGAGCCAAGATCGTGGCCCGCGCCCTGCGGGACGCCGGCTACGAGGTGATCTACACCGGCATCCGCCAGAAGGTGGGGGTGATCGCCGAGCTGGCCCTGCAGGAGGACGTCGACCTCGTCGGCCTGTCGGTCCTGTCCGGGGCCCACCTCGGTCTGGCCCGCCAGGTCCTCGAAGCGCTGGCCGCCGCCGGACTCGACGACGTCAAGCTGGTGATCGGCGGCACGATCCCCGCCTCCGACCGCCAGGCCCTGCTCGACCTCGGCGTCGACGCCGTGTTCCCGACCGGCACGTCCATCGAAGCGGTCGTCGCCGGTGTGGCCGCCCTCTGGAAGGAGAGCGACGTTGCCTCTGCCTGACACCGCTCCAAACGGCCTCGCCGACGTCGCGGCGGACGCCGCTCCCGGCGCCGCCCCGGCCGCCGGCGACGGCGGGGTGCTGGCCGGCCCAGCACAACCGGATGGACCGGCCGGGATACCGACGACGCCGGGCGTGCGGGTCGATCGGGTCGGTCTCGCCGCCTTCATCGTGATCGTCCGGCCGCAGGCTCAGAACGCCATCAG
>JAUZEX010000472.1 GCA_030838815.1 Actinomycetota bacterium | reverse complement strand
CGAAAAGGGGAGCGTGAGGGCACTCCCCTCCCCGTTTGCAGCCTCCCCGTTGGCCAGGAGGAGCGGCACCATGGTCTGGCGGGCCTCGTCGACTCGCCACACGTTCCCCTGGGCGAAGTTGGTGGTGTAGATCGTGCCGTCGGCGGCGATGACCAGGATGTCGAGGCCCGGCGGGCCCTGGGCGATGAAGGTCCGTTGCCCGGTGGTGCGGTCGACCCGCCACAGCTTCCCGGTGTCGGTCTCCATCGTCACGAGGCGGCCGGCGGTGTCGACCTTGAGGGCCACCAGATACCCGAACCCGCTGACCAGGGGCCGGACGGTGCGGGCGTCGACGTCGATCACGTCGATGCGGCCGGCGAACATCTCGGGGACGTAGGCCAGCCCGTCGGGCCCGAACCCGAAGCCCTCGGGGGAGGGGAGGTTCCGCACGACGGGGACGGGCGGCTTCTGGCCGGCCGGGTCGACCTCCCACATTCCGCCGGGGTGGCTGGGGTCGGCGAACGACAGGTCCGTGGCGAAGAGCCGGCCCTGCCGGTCGAAGGCGATGCCGTTGGTGAGGGAGCCGCCGTCACCGAGGTTGGAGCCGACGACCTTGCGCTCGGTGCCGTCCTTCGCCATGCGGACGACGGCCCGGTCCAGCATGGCGGTGACGTAGAGGTTCCCGTCGGGGCCGAGGGCGATGTCGTCGGGCACCCGCAGGGGCTCGGCGTCGTGCTCGTCGGCGATGCGGGTCACGGCCCGCGTGGCGAGGTCGAGGTGGACGACGCGGTTCGACAGCGCCTGGGTCACCCAGACGCCGCCATGGCCGTCGAGGGCCATGCCGTCGGTCTGCTGGAGGGGGTTGGGCTCGACGAGGTAGCGGGCGTGGTACCCGGGGGCGTCGACCGGCGGCCCGAGGCTGGGCACGGCTGCCGACCCCGCCGGGGCGGAGGGCGCGACGAGCACCGTTCCCCACACCAGCACGGCGGTCATGACCCGCGACCAGGCCGAGCGCATCGCTCCCTCCCCGGGCGGGGAGACTAGCCCTCCGTGGCTGAGAGGATCAGGGGGTCCGGTTGGCGGCCGGCGGCCAGGCGACCGACTGCATCTGGTGGAAGTACGGGTCGGCCGAGTACTCCTTGTAGGCGGCCAGGGTGGCGTCGGACGACATGATCCGCCAGTCGCCGTGAGGCCCGTAGTCGACGTCGAAGTACACCACCGCGGCCACGTCCTTGAAGGCGCCGCACCAGGGGCACTGGTCGGTGCGGGGCTTGTCCATGAACGTGTCGTGGGCGATCCGCATCCAGGTCGGCTTGGCCTCCGGGTCCTGGCTCTGTTCCTGGGCGCCGTACTCGCCGATCATGATCGGCTTTGCGTGCTGGCGGGCGAAGACCATGAACTCGTCGAAGATCTCCAGCACCTGGCGCCACCGGTCGCCCTGGTCCCGCTTGGAGACGCCCCAGTTGTAACCGTCGGCGGCGATCCAGTCGACGTACTCGTCGCCGGGGTAGAAGGCCGGCGCCGGCGGGTTGCCCCCGGTGTACTTGCGGCCGTCCTTGAAGCCCGCGGCGTTGGGCGTCCAGACCCAGATGACGTTGGCGGCGGCCTCTTCCTGGAAGATCTTGTGCATCCGCTGCCAGGCGGCCACGAACTTGGCCGGGCCCTTGATCTCGCCCTGGCGGCGGTCGCCGTCCATCTCCCAGCAGTAGCGGAGGAAGAACTCGTGGCCGAAGGCCTTCATGGCCTGGGCCGTCTGGCGGATCGTCGTGTCGAGCGACCCGGAGACGATCTTGTCGCTGGCGGTGCAGCCCCAGCCGACGAGGGGGATGCGGCCGGCCTCGACATCCCACTGCTCCAGTTTGCCCATGCCGTGCTTGGCGAAGTCGTCGAAGGCGCCGTGGTAGTGGTTGTTGATGTCCATCGTCCGGCCGATGGTCTGCTCCAGCTTGACGACGCCCTGCTGGTCGGGCGGCAGGCTGGCGCTGTCGTCGGAGTGGACGCCCATCAAAGCGCCCTGGGGCGGAGCGAGGCGGCCGGGGGAGCGGGGCGGGGCGTCGTAGCCCGCCTTGGGGACGTACTCCAGCGAGGCGTTCTGGTCGGTGCCCTGGCTCTTCTGATCGGTGCCCTGGCTCTGGGCCGGGGCGGTCTTCGACGGTGGCGGGCTCTTCGGCGGAGGAGACGCCTTGGTCTGGGCCAGGGCGTGGGGCAGGGGCAGGAGGGCGCCGGGGGCCAGGGCCGCGGTCAGAGCGATGATGCTCCACCGGACCGGCCGTCGGGGCCGTCGTGAGATCAGGACGGGGGCCACGGTGCGCACTTTAATAACATTTACAACTTCACGGCCAGTGGGCACGTTCAGCGCACGATCATCGTCCACGATCACGTACAACTGGCCGGGCCCGGCGCCGCGTCGATATCCCCGGGCGATATCAAGGAGACTTTCGAGCGAGCCGGGGTAGGTCACGGCCTTCGGAAGGTCGAATCCGTGCGCATGCATCGTTCGGTCGGCGGGCCCTGGGCCCGGGTCCTCGTGGCGGTGTCCGCCGTCCTGCTTCTCTCCATGGGCGGCGCCATCCTGGCCGCTCCGCTGACACTGCCGCTGCTGTACCTCGCCGTGCGGAGCGGCCGCCTCGGCGCCGGGCTCCGGACGGCGGCCGTCGCCATCGCCGCCCTGACGGTGGCCGAGGTGGCGTGGGCCGCCACCTACCTGGGCGTGGCCGAGGCGAAGCCCTGGATCTGGCTGCTGCCGGTGGCGGCCGGAGCCATCACGGCGTCCGCCTTCGCCCGCCCCCGGCCCGGCCTCGCCGCCGCCTCAGCCGCCTGAGCTCCCCGGTCCGGAGCAAAGCTTCTTGTCGCTCCCGAGGGACCGGCGACCGCGAGGACCGCCCGCGCCTCGGGAACGACATTGTCACCCCAGGATACCGGAGGAAAGGTTCCTGTAAGGTCGGACACCGTGAGGTACCTTCGCCCGACATGGCGGCGAAGACGGACTGGAACCCCATCCTGAGAGCGGAGCTCGATGCCCCGTACTTCCGGGAGCTCCAGCGGTTCGTCGCCTCGGAGCGGGCCCGGCAGCCGGTCTACCCGTCGCAGGCCGAGGTCTTCGCCGCCCTCCACCTCACGCCCTACGAGTCGGTGAAGGTGCTGATCCTCGGGCAGGACCCGTACCACGGGGCAAATCAGGCCCACGGCCTGTGCTTCAGCGTCCGGCCCGGGGTGTCGAACCCGCCCTCGCTGGAGAACATCTTCACCGAGCTGGAGACGGACGTCGGCGTGAAGCGGCCCGATCACGGCTGCCTCGACTGCTGGGCCCGGCAGGGGGTTCTCCTCCTCAACGCCACCCTGACCGTGCGGGCGGGACAGGCCGCCTCCCACCAGGGGAAGGGCTGGGAACGCTTCACCGACGCCGTGATCGAAGCCGTGAACCGCAAGCCGGACCGGGTCGTGTTCATCCTCTGGGGCGCCTCGGCCCGCAAGAAGAAGGCGCTGATCGACACGTCCCACCACGTGATCATCGAATCGGCCCACCCCTCGCCGCTGTCGGCCCGCAACGGGTTCTTCGGCAGCCGCCCGTTCTCCCGGGCCAACGAGGCGCTGGCCGCCGCCGGCCGGACTCCGGTCGACTGGACGATTCCCGCCCGGTCATCGGCCGAGGTCGGTTCGGTGCCCGCCCGGGCGTGAGGTTTTCCCTTCGCCGCCAACGGGGACGTTCGTCACGGCATGGCCACCTCCAGCAGTGATGCCCCCGCCGCCCTC
>JAUZEX010000611.1 GCA_030838815.1 Actinomycetota bacterium | reverse complement strand
GGGCGAGGACATCCCTGAGGTCGTCGAATGGGTGTGGCCGGGCTCAGCCCGGGGGGCGGCGGGCGGCGAGCTCGGCGAGGGCCCGGAGGTGGTCGTCGACGGTCTCCAGGCCGGCGCCCATGGTGTTGACGGACACGTGGGTGGCGCCCGCCTTCTCCCATTGGTCGATGCGGTCGACCAGGTCGCCGACATCGCCCCGCCAGCTGACCCGGCCTTCCATCCCGATCGCGGCGGGGTCGCGGCCGGCGGCCCGGGCTGACTCGGCGATGATGGCCAAGGCGGCGTCGAGCTTCGGGCCGGGCTGCATCTGGGGGAACCAGCCGTCGGCCCGGCGGCCCATCCGGCGGTAGGCGGGTTCGGACGACCCACCGAGCCAGATCGGGATCGGACGTTGCCGCGGCATCGGCGCCAGGCCCGCCCCGGTGACCCGCTCGTGCTCCCCCTCGAAGGTCACGGTCGTCTCCGTCCACAACCGGCGCAGAAGCGTGACCTGCTCCTCGAGGCGGGCGCCCCGGTCGGAGAAGCGCTTCCCGAGGGCCTCGTACTCCACGGCGTTCCACCCGATCCCGACGCCGAGGCGGAAGTGGCCCTCGGTCAGCAGGTCCACCTCGGCGGCCTGCTTGGCGACGAGGGCGGTCTGGCGCTGAGGGAGGATGATGATGCCGGTGACCAGCTCGAGCCCGACGAGCGCGGCGAGGTAGCCGAACAGCACGAACGGCTCGTGGAAGGTGGTGTGAACGTCGTAGGGCCCGTCCCACCCCTGATGCACCGCGGGGTCGGCCCCGACGACATGGTCGTAGGCCAGCAGGTGGGCGAACCCCAGTTCGTCCACGCCCTCGGCATAGTGCCGGAGCCCGTCGCGCTCCGATCCGATCTCGGTCTGGGGGAAGACGACGCCGACTCGCATCGCGCCAGTATTACCCGGGGCTTGGGGGTCGGAATCGGGGAATCCCCCAATTCCCGGCGACCGGGCTGAGTCGCCGGGTCCCGACTGCCCCGGCGGGCTGGGCCAGCGCCAGACCGACGCCCCAGGCGACAAACAGGATCGCGCCGGCCACCGCCACCCCGGAGTCGTTGGCCGCGGCGCCGATGACGGCCGCCACCCCGATCGCGGCCATCCCGGCCCGCAGGGCGAGGCCGGTGGGAACGCGGCCCCATACGACGGCGAGGCCGAACAAGGCCACGGCGGCGACGATCACCCACTGGCTCGTGCGGAAGCTGTTCAGTGCGGTGAGCTCCCGCCGGAGGAAGGTCTGCGTGGCGGTCGCGGATCCGCCGGTCAGCGTCCGACCGAGATGCGTCCGCTGCGCCGCGGGACGGCTGATGTCGAAGGCGCCGAAGGCGGCCAGGGCGCACAGCCCGGCCACAGCCGGGAGGGCCAGCACCCGCCAGCGCCGTCGCCCCTGCCACGTGAGGAGGAGGACGCCGACCGCCGGGACGGTGGCCAGCACCCCTCCGGCGTCGGCGCCGAACATCGGTGCGCCATCGGCCACAACGACGAAGGTGAGCCCCACGGCGACCGCCACCAGGGCCCGGCGGCCGTAGCGCTCGAGGGCGAGCGCGGCGGCCACGATGGAGGAGGCGGCGAGGAAACCGTAGGGCACGTTTCCGACCCCCGCGAACCGGCCCGCGGCTATGGCGTTGTTCACCATCGGTGCGTCCAGCTCCAACGTCCCGCGACGGAGCGCGTCGACGGCGATCAGGGCGGTCGTCGCGGTGCAGAGGACGAAGACGACGCGGGTCGGTTCTCGTCCGGCGGCGGCCACGGTCGCGGCCGCCAGCAGGCCGGCGATGACGAGCAGCGTGGCGATGCCGGCGACGCGTCCGTATCGCCACCAGGGAACGAGCATCATGAGCAGCAGAGCGGCCGGCATGGCGAGGATGACCGCCGCTACCGGGAGACGGAGCCGCTCCCGCGAGACGCCGAGGAGCCCGGCCACCGCGGCCAGGACGAACACGGTCGTGAGCGGCCGGGCGACGTCCCGGCTGACCCGCGAGCGTCGGTCTTCCTCGATGAGGCGGCGCCGGCTGACCGGGTGAGCGGCGCGGACAACGCCGCCCTCGAAGATGTTCGGAGGGCTGACGCCGACCAGGGACAGCAGCGTCGGGGCGATGTCCGGTAGTGCGACGAAGCCGGGTTGGCGGGTTGACGGGGAGACGAGTCCCGCCTCGCCGAGCCCGCACTCGGGCGAGATGGCGATGGCACCGAGGCCCTCGTCCGGCGGCGCGGAACCGCTGGCCACGATCCGGCAGGCCCCGGCCGTCGCCTCGCTGACGCGCTCGAGGTCGCCCACCTCGGCCTCGACGATGACGAGCCGAGCCGACCCGACGGCCCGCACATCCCGGCTCGGCTCGCCGAGGGCGAGGCCGCCGAGCTTCCCGCTCCGATCGGCGATGAGTGCGGCCACGTCTTCTGACCGCCCGACGACGGCTACCACGACACCGTGATCCTCGAGCAGCTCGCCGAGCTCGCCGAGGTGCCCGCCGAAGCGCAAACCACGATCGTGCTGCTGGAACGAGTCCCAGTTGCGGACGGCGATGCCGACACCCCGGGCATCCAGCGGTCCGACCCCGGCGAGGGCGGGCAGCCCGCCGGTGCGGCGGCCCTTGGCCATCGTCAGATACACGTCGATCGGCCGCTGCCGGGGGACGGAATTGAGCGCCAGGCTGGCCTTGCCCCAATGGTCGAACGTGGGCGGCATGGCATCCCAACCCAAGCCCGGCACGACGACGAAGACGACACGGTCGCGGGGCGCGACACCGTCCGTCGACGCCACCGACTCGAAGGCGCAGGCGGCGATGAGCAATGGGATCGACGAGGCACCGGCCAGCAGCCACACCGTCCTGCGGACGGTCATGCCGCGGCGCGACTCCCTAGCCGGCTCAGGCTCTCCCCGGCGCTCACGGTCGTCCCGGCGTTCACCAGCGCCACGGCCACGACCGAAGCCAGGAAGGCCAGCGTCAACGCGTCGGGGGCGGCGGCGCCGTTGGGGAGTACCAGCAGCGAGAGACCGGCCGAGACCCACACCAGTAACGGTCGGATCCCCCCCGTCCCGGCGGCCGCCATCGGGACCAACCACCACAGCAGGAACCAGGGCAGGATGACTGGTCCGAGCGACACAACGTCCAAAATGCCGATGACGAGGCCGGCCGGCGAAACCGGGCGGCCCCGCATGGT
>JAUZEX010000466.1 GCA_030838815.1 Actinomycetota bacterium | reverse complement strand
AACGTGCTGACCAAGGTGCTGGAGTGGGGCCGCCTCATGGCCTACCTCGAGCAGTCGACCCGCTACATCGCCTACGACGCCCGCCTCGACGGCCGGTACCGCTACTGGCGCGACCCCCAGGTGCTCGACTCGCCGCTCGGCGCCCGCTATATCGGCGCCCTCGACGCCCTCTTCGACCTCTACGCCGCCGCCCTGCCGAAGGTCGTCGACTGGGCCCGCCAGACCTTCCCCAAGGAACCGTGCGACTCCGACTTCGTGTGGCGCCAGACGATCAAGGCCAAGGCCTGCGACGCCGTCCGGGGGATGCTGCCCGCCGCCAGCCTGTCCAACGTCGGCATCTACGGGACGGGCCAGGCCTACGAGGCGCTGCTCCTGCGGATGCGGGCCCACCCGCTGCCCGAGGTCCGCCGCTACGCCCAGATGATGCTGGAGGAGCTCCGGCTCGTGATCCCGTCGTTCCTCAAGCGGGTCGACCGGGAGGATCGGGGCGGAGCGTGGAGCGCCTATATAGAGGAGCGGCGGGAGCGGACGGCGGCCATGACCGCCCACCTCCTCGGCGGCGAGGAACCCGAGCCCCGCCCGTCCGTCACCCTGGTCGACTTCGATCCCGACGGCGAGGACAAGGTGCTGGCCGCCATCCTCTACGCCGCCTCCGACCTCCCCGAGGACCAACTGGCGGCCCGGGTGCGGACACTGGAGCCGGAGGAGCGCTTCGCTCTCCTCGACGCTTATGTGGGGGAGCGGGGCAACCGGCGCCACAAGCCCGGCCGGGCCTTCGAGCGGACGGGCTACCGCTTCGACGTCCTCGCCGACTACGGCGCCTTCCGCGACCTGCAGCGCCACCGGATGCTGACCATCGAGTGGCAGCCGCTGTCGACGCGTCATGGCTACGAGGTCCCTGTCCCGGTGGTTGAGGCCGGGGTCGCCCCCCTCTTCGAGGAGGCGATGGAGCACTCGGCCTCGCTCCACGACCAGCTGGCGGGGCCCTTCCCCGGTCACGCGGCCTACGCCGTGGCGCTGGCCTACCGCATCCGTTTCACCATGCAGATGAACGCCCGGGAGGCCATGCACGTCCTCGAGCTGCGGACGGGCCCGCAGGGTCATCCGGCCTACCGGGCCGTGTGTCTGGAGATGTGGCGGCTCATCCGCGACCAGGCCGGCCACCACGGTCTGGCCGAGGCCATGCGCTTCGTGGACACCGCCGACTACGAGCTCGGCCGCCTCGGCGCCGAGCGGCTGGCCGAAGCGCGCCGGTCGGGGAGTGTCCACCCCTAGCGGGGCCGCACGATTTCTCGTCGCCGTTGCTGTTGCTGCTGTTACTGTTGTGATCTATGTGGCGCAAGATGATCACGATCGGGACGCTGGCCGGAGTCGTCGCCGGAGGGTCGGCGGCGGGACGGATCCACCCCGTCCGGCGGGGCGACACGTTGGAAGCGATCGGGCGCCGCTACGGCGTCGACATGCGGGCCCTCGCCGCGGCCAACAACCTCCGCGATCCCGACCGCCTGCCGGCCGGGACGAACCTGTCGATTCCCGCTCCCCGTCCGGCGCTGCCCCGCCCCGCCGTCACGACGGCCCCGGCCCGGCCGGCGGCCCGCCCGTCCTCCGCCGGGGCCCTCCGGCCGCCGGCGCCCTCCTCCAGCGGCGCCCCCCGGACGCCGGCGCGCCCGCCCGGCCGCCCCGGGGCGATGCGCGACTCCGTTGTCCGAATGCCGCCGGCCGTGTTGGCCGCCGCCCGGACCAGCCCCCGCATCCCCGTGCCGCTTGACCGGGTCGGCCTGCGGCCCGCCTTCCTGCGCTTCTCGCAGATGGCCGGCGTGCCGAGCGACCTGGCCATGGCGCTGGCCTGGCAGGAGTCGGGCTGGCAACGCAGCAAGGTGTCGTCGACCCGGGCGGTGGGTGTCATGCAGCTGATGCCCGACACCGTCGACTTCGTCTCGACTTCGCTGCTCGGCACCGCCCCCCTCGACCCGGCCGACCCGGTGGCCAACATCCGCATGGGGACCCGGTTCCTGCGCTACCTCCTCGACAGCCACGGCGGCAACCTCGACCGGGCGCTGGCCTCCTACTACCAGGGCCTGCGGTCGGTCCGGGAGCGCGGCCCGCTCGAGGAGACGCAGCGGTTCGTGGCCAACGTCAAAGCACTGCGGGGCCGGCTGTAGCGCTGGGTCGGGGCTCCCGGAACCCACCGCGTGGCGCAACCGGTGGCGCCGAGCCGGTATTCACGGCCGTGAACGCCCCTGGGACCGCAGCCGGTTGCGCCCTGCGGCTCACACGGCGGAGCGGTGGCGGGTGACCAGGATCCCGGAGAGGCCGAGCAGGCCGGCCGCGATGGCGATCTCGGCCCGCATACGGTGCGGGGCCTCCCGCTGGATCCGTTCGTGGAAACCCTGGACCCTGGCCGGCACGGGGTTGCGGTCGAAGAAGTGCCGGGCGGGCTTGTCCACGTCCAGCAACGTCGCACCGGCGATACCGGCCAGCACCCCGGGGCGGATTCCCCGGGCCGGTCCCGACAGGACGGCGATGGCGGCCAAACCGGCCACCCCGTCCCGCTTGGCCACCTCCAGGAACCGGTCGTGGGACTCGGGAACGCGGGGCAGGCCCCAGTGGGGGAGTGAGTCCATCGCCAGGTGGGAGGCCACGCCGACGGCGAAGGCCAGCGCCGGGCGGCGGTGGAGGAGAGCGCCGATGGCGGCGCCGGCGGCGACGTGATTGGTTACGAGCATGGGGTGATGCCCTTCGCCGCCGGACGACCCGCCCCCTGCGTCGCCCCGTGAGTGTCGTACCCTCTGTGTAGAGTCACAACCATGTCATTCTCACACGGAGAGGGGGCTCTGCCGTGGCACGGGTCGTAGCCCTGGGCGACGCCCACCTCGGTCGGCAGTACTACTCCCGCACCACGGCGGACGGGGCGAACCAGCGCGAGCGCGATTTCGAGCAGTCGTTCGAGTCGGCGGTCGAGCTCGCCCTGTCGCTCGAGCCCGACGTCGTGCTGTGGCTGGGCGACATCTTCGACCATCCACGGCCGGGATACCGGGCGTTCCGGGTGGCGCAGCGGGCGATGGGGAAGATCCGCGACTACGGGCGGCCGCTGGTGGCCATCTCCGGCAATCACGACACGCCCCGCCTGCCGGGGACGGGGTCGCCCTACGCCCCGCTGGCCGACACGTTCCCCGAGTTCCACCTGGCCTATGACGGCACGTATCAGGCCTTCGACCTTCCGGGGCTCCGGGTCCACGCCGTGCCCCAGATGCTGACCGTCGACGAGAGCCTGGCCGGGCTCGACGCCGCGGCGGCCAACCGCAGTGCCGACCGGGTCAACCTCCTGGTGACCCATCCACGTGTACCTGAGGTCGAGCCGCGGTGTCGAGATATCAATGAGATCGAGGTCGATGCCGAGGCGCTGCGGTCGGATCTCGTGCTCCTCGGCCACTACCACGTGCACACGAAGGTGCGCGACACCGTGTGGTACGCCGGGTCGACCGACACCTTCTCCTTCGCCGACGATCCCGGCCGGTCCAAGGGCGTGGTCTCGCTCGACACCGACACCGGCGTCTGCCGGCACCACACCCTGCCCGGCGGCCGGCCGCTGGTCACGCCGGAGCCGGTGGCGGCGGCCGGCCTCTCGCCCGCAGAATTGGAAGCGGCCGTCGTCGAGCGGGCGGAGGCGGTTCCCGACGGCGCGGTGGCCCGGCTCTTCGTCGACGGCGCCGACCCGCAGGCGTGGCGCCTGCTCGACCACAGCCGGGTGGCCGAGGCCTACCGCCACGCCCTCTGGTTCCGGGTCGAGCCGGCCTTCCTCGACGCCGCCTCGAGGGTCACCGACCTGCCCACCCGCGACGCCATCGGTGACCGTTGGGCCCGTTTCCTCTCCCGGCAGGACATGACGGGCTACGACCCCGAGCGGCTCCTGGCCCTGGGCGACGAGCTCATCCTGGCCGCCATCGACGAGGCGAGCTGAGGGCCGGTCCGTATGCGCGTCACACGCCTGTCGCTGCGCAACTTCCGGGTCTTCCCCGAACTCGAGCTCGAGGTGCCCCCGGGGGTCGTCGGCATCTACGGGCCCAACGGTGCCGGGAAGTCGACACTGGTGGAATCGATCCTGTGGGCCTTGTTCGGTGTCGCCCGGACAGCCAAGGAGTCGTTGCGCTCCGACGGCGCGACCGGCGAGACGGTCGCCACGGTGGAGTTCGAGCACGACGGGCACCTCTACGAGGTGACGAGGTCGCTGTCAGGGGCGGCCAACGGCGTGAAGGCCGAGGCCGCGTGCGACGGGCTGCGGGTGGCGGCGGGGGCGGTGGCGGTACGGCAGTACGTCCACCAGGTGCTCGGCATGAGCGCCGAGGCGTTCCGGTCGTCGGTGTTCTGCGAGCAGAAGCAGCTCGATGCGTTCTCCGGTCGCCGGCCGGAGGAACGCCGCAAGCTCGTCCTCGACCTGCTCGGTATCACGCCGCTCGACCGGGCGCGCGATAGCGCCCGGGCCCAGGCCCGGTCCGCCGCCGAACAGATCGAGGCCGCCCGGCAGGTGCTCGGTGATCTCGAGGCGCTGGCTGCCGAGGCCACGGAGCTCGAAGGGCGGCTCGTTGCGGCCGGCGCGGTGCGGCTGGCAGCCGAGGCCGGGCTGGCCACGGCCGGGCAGGCGGAGGCGGCGGCCGCCGTCGTCGCCGCCGAGGAGGAACGCCGCAAGCAGGAGCGGGATCGCCTCGCCGCGCTCTACGCCGCCGCCCGCCGCCGTCACGACGAAGCGGCGGCCCGGCTGGCCGAGCGGTGTTCGGAGCTGGCCGAGCTGGACTCCGCCGCCGTGCACCTGCCCGCTCTCACCGCTGCGGCGGCGGAGCTCGCGCCCCGGCGGGCCCATCTCGACGCGGTGGAGAGGCACGACGTCGCCCGCGCCCGTCTCGGCCGCGCCGAACGGGAGCTGGCCGACGCCGAGGCCGCCGCGGGCGGCGAAGCCGAGAAACAAAACCCATTGCCGGGCCTGGAGGTGTTGGAGGAGGCCGCGGCCGCCGCCGGCCACCGGTCGGGCGAGGCGACGGGGCGCCTGACCGCCGCCGAGGCGGCCCTCGCCGCCGCCCGTCTCCGGCTGGAGGCTGCGGCGACCGAGGCCCGGGCGGCCGCCGGCCTTGACCCCGAAGCGCCATGTCCGTTGTGCGGTCAGGAACTCGGCGTTTCCTTCGACGAAGTGCAGCGCCACCGCGAGGCGGCCCGCCAGGAGGCCGCCGACGGGGTCGGCGTGGCCGACGCCGCGCTGGCCGCGGCACGAGCGGAGCGCGCCGCCGCCGAAGAGGCCGAGCGGGCGGCCACCGCCGCGCTGCGGCAGGCCCGGCGCCGACACGAGCGGTGCGCCGCGCTCCGGGCCGAGGTCGTCGCCGCCCGAGCGGCCCTCGAAGAAGCCGAAACGCTTGTAGCGACAACGGTTCCGGCCGCCGCCGGCCCGTCCAGTGGGCTCGACGGCGGAGCGTTGCGCCGGCGTGTGGCGGAGGCGGAGGCGGCACGGGACGGGGCGCTGCGGCTCGAGGAGCGCTTGAAGGCGAAGCCGGCCGTGGCGGCGGCGGTGGCCACCGAGGAGGCGGCGGTCGCTGAAGCGGGCGAGGAGGCAGCGAGCCTTCTCGCCCTGGGCAAGGCGCTCTGCTTCGACGCCGCGGCCCACGCCGCGGCCAGTGCGGCGCGGGCCGAAGCGGTACAGGCGGTCGAGCGGGCCCGGGCGGCCCTGACCGACGCCCGGCTCGACGAGCGCGGCCTGTCCGAGCGCTTGTCCGAACGGCGTTCCCGCATCGACGCCGAGGTGGAACGTCGCGCCGAGCTGGCCGGCCGGGAATCGGAGGCCCGACACCTCGGGCGCCTGGCCGAGCTCCTCGGCGAGTTCCGCAACAGCCTCGTGGCCCAGGTCGGCCCGGCGCTTTCGGCGCAGACAACGGCGTTGTTCCGGGAACTCACCGACGGCCGCTTCGACAGCCTCGAGGTCGACGGCGACAGCTTCGAGCTACGGGTGGGGAGCGCCGGCCATCCGCTCGACCGGCACTCCGGCTCGGAGACCGATCTGGCCAACCTCTCGCTGCGCGTCGCCATCGGCGAGCAGGTCAACCTCCTCTCCGGTGGGGCCGTCGGGTTGCTCGTACTCGACGAGGTGCTCGGCGCGCTCGACGGCGAACACCGCGACCGGTTGCTCGGCGCGCTCACCCGGCTCGGGGCCCGTTTCCGGCAGGTCCTGTTCGTGACCCACGCCGTCGACGTGAAGGAGCAGCTGCCCCACGCAATCGAAGTCGAACCCATCGGCGGAGGACGCTCTCGCGCCGCCTCCGCGACAGATCGAATCTGCCTGGCAGAGGTCGGCTGACCACCGGCCGGGAGCGGCCGGCACCTTCGTCATCCCAGCGTCACCGGAGCGACCGCGAAGCGTCGTCAGACCTCAAGATTTTTTTCATCCGGCCTGACCAGCAGGTACGCGCGAAGGGGCAGGTCAGGCTTCGCCGTTCTCCCTTTTGCGGACTTGACACCACCACCCCCGATCGGGCGTACTTAGCTCCGTCCCGATACCGGTTGCGCCAAGGTCGTGGGCTTCCGAGAGCCGCTGGCTACTCGGAAGAGGCGAAGGGTCGGGGTGGAGCTCAGGAGACCCAGTAGAGAACGCTGGAATAACCCATCCGCGCTGGAGCGGATCGGGCTAAACAGTGGCCCCAACGGTCTCCTGGGCTCCCTCAATTTTTGGGGGCCCTTCCTGCCCGGCGGCGGGATAGCGCGCTCCGGCGGATGTTTCGGCTTATACTCCGGCACCCTTCGAACAGGGATGCGGGATGGTCGACGACGAATTTGAAAGTGAAGAAGAAGAGCCCTCCGAACCGGAGGATATCGACGCCGAACTCGAAGACGATGAGTTCGGGTCGGACATCGACGTGGAAGATGTCGACGACGTCGACGACGTCCTCGTCGACGATACCGATGACGCCGCCGTCATCGACGAGGAGACGGAGGACGAGGAAGACGAGGTCGTCGACCTCGAGGAAGAACTCCATCCCGACGATGTCGAGGAGCCGCTCGACGTGCTGCTCCTCGAGCGCACATCTTCGGGGCTGCTCGACGAGGAGGAGTACGACGAGGACGAGGACGACGGCGAAGCCGACGACCGGTCCGACCCGAGCTCCCGGATCCCCCCGAAGCGGCCCGGCGAGTTCGTCTGCCGTTCGTGCTTCCTGGTGAAGCATCCCAGCCAGCTGGCCGACGCCGAACGGGTGCTCTGCGCCGATTGCGTCTAGCGCCCAGCGCCCGATTCGGCGCCGCGGTGCTGTCCGGGCTGCTCCTGGCCGCCGCCTTCCCACCGCTCGATTTCGGACCCTTGGCGCTGGTGGCCCTGGTGCCGCTGCTGTGGGCGTGGCGCGACGCAGGGCCCCGGGCGGCCGCTCTCTACGGCGGGGTGGCCGGCGTCGTCTTCTTCGGGATCCTCGTCGAGTGGTCGCGCTACTTCGGTGTCGTGGCTTTCGTGCCCTTCGTCCTGTTCCTGTCGACGTGGTGGATGCTGGCCGGCGCGGTGGCCGGCTGGCTCGGCCGGCGGGGGATGACCGCCGCCCCGGTGGTGGCCGCCCTCTGGGTGCTGGTGGAAGCCGGCCGGGGCCGGGTCCCGTTCGGCGGGTTCCCCTGGGGCGACGTCGGATACGCCTTTCACGACTGGGGCGCCGCCCGCGCCGTGGCCGCCTGGGGCGGCGTCCCGCTCGTGTCGTGGCTCGCCGTCGTCGTCAACGGACTGGTGCTCGACGCCGCGCTGGCCTGGCGGCGGCGACAAGGGCCCAGCCGGCTTCCACCAGCACCCAGCGGGCGGGCACCGTCGGGACGGGTCCTCGTCCGCCCACTGGCCGGTGTCGTGGCCGTGCTCGTGGCCGGGGTGGCGGCGACGGCGGCGCGGCCACACCTCGGCGCCACCGGCCGGCTCCGGGTGGCGCTGGTGCAGGGAAACGACCGCGACCGCGACCTCACCCCCGAGGAGGTGCGCGACCGCTACCTCGTGCGGAACCATCTCCGCCTCGCCGGCAACATCACCGAACCGGTCGACCTGATCGTCCTGCCGGAGTCGAGTCTCGACGCCGACCCCCGGCAGGACCCCGGTCTCGACATGGCGCTCTCCGGCCTCGCCATTGCGAAGCACGCCGACGTCCTGGCCGGCGGCAACATCCCGGCGTCCCACGACCGGCTGTACAACGCCGCCTTCCACTACACGCCCCAGTCGACCGACCCCGCCGACCCGACCGGCACGGGTCGCACGGCGGAGCTGTACCGCAAGCGCCACCTCGTTCCCTTCGGCGAGTACGTCCCGTGGCGCTCGGAGCTCTCGTTCATCGACGCGCTCCAGGCGGTGCCGACCGACTACGAGCCGGGCCGGGGGCCGACGGTGTTCTCCATCGCCGGCCACCGCGTCGGCACACTGATCTGCTTCGAGTCGGCCTTCGCGCCACTGGCCCGCCAGTACGCCCGGCGGGGCGCCGACGCCATCGTCGTCCTCACCAACAACCGTTCCTACCGCCGGTCGGCGAACTCGGCCCAGCACCTGGCCATGGGGCAGTTCCGGGCGGCCGAGACGGGGCGTCCCCTCCTCCAGGCCGCGATCTCGGGCATCAGCGCCCTGGTCGACCACACCGGGCGCGTCCAGGCCCGGACGGCACTGTTCGTGCCCACCGTCCTCGTCGGGGAGGTCGCCACCTACCGGGGTCGCACGCCGTACACGGTGCTGGGCGACTGGATCGTGGCCGTCTCGGCCCTGCTCCTGGCCGGGGGAGTGGCGCTCGGGTGGCGGCGGCGGCCGCTGGACCATCCTGGTCGGAACGGCGGGCCCGACCCGTCCTAGACTTCCGGCGATGAACGGCAACGGCCAGGCTCACGCCGCGGGCAAGGAGCCCGTCGAGCGGGTCATCGAACTCTTCGTGCACACGCCCATCGGGCTGGCGGTCATGGCCTGGAAGCGCGTGCCGGACTTCGTCGTCTCGGTCCCGGACATCGTCGGGCAGGTCATGGCCAAGGGCTGTGCCCAGCTCGCCGAGGCGGAGGGGCGCCTCTCGGAGGAGGTCCGCAAAGCCCGCATGATCGGGCAGGTGGCCGTGACCTTCGGCGGCCGCCAGCTCCGCCGGGAGGTCGACGCTCGGCTCCGGGACGCCCGCCAGGCGGCCGGGGGAGTGGCCGGCTTCCTACCCGGCCTCGGCGGCGACGGCGGATCCAACGGAACAGGCACCGTCACCGGCACAGGCACCGTCCCCGGGACAGGCACCGCCCCCAGGACAGGCACCGTCCCCGGGACAGGCAGCGCCCCCGGGACAGGCAGCGCCCCCGGGACAGGCAGCGTCCCCGGCACAGGCACCGCTGCGGACGGGGCGCCGATGACCGCCCCGGCCAAACCGGCCCGCGTCGCCAAACCAGCCAAGGTCGCCAAGGCGGCGAAGGCTCCGACGAAGGCGACCGGAGCCAGGAAGGCGACCAGGGCCCCGATGGCGTCGCCGGCCTCGGCCGCCGATCTCCCGATCCGGGAGTACGACGGGCTGTCGGCGTCGCAGGTGGTGTCCCGGCTGACCGGCCTCACCACCGAGGAGCTCCGGGCGGTCCGGGCCTACGAGCAGGCCAGCCGGGCTCGCCGCACCGTCGTCGTCGCCATCGATCGCCTGCTCGGCTAGGGCCGGAGCACCGGTTGGGGGGCGCCGCTGAGGAAGCGGTCCGGGCGGCGACGCCGGAGGACCTCCCGGCGATCGTGGCCCTCGCCGAGGCCCTCCGGCGCGAGCTGACCCCGATGCGGGGCGGGCGGCTCTGGGCGGTGCGGGAGGCCCGGCCCGGTCCGGCCGACGTCGCCTACGGCGCGCTCCTCGTCGACCCGGAGGTCTGCGTCGTCGTCGGCACGCTCGACGGCGTGGTCGTCGGCTTCGGAGTGGCCACCGTCGAGACGCTGGCCGACTGCGGCACGCTCGGCGTGGTGACCGATCTCTTCGTCGACCCCGAGGCGCGGGCCGTGGGAGTGGGGGAGATCATGCTCGAGGCACTGGTCGCCTTCTGCACCCGGGAGGGCTGTGTCGGCATCGACGCCTTCGCTCTGCCCGGGCACCGGGCGGCCAAGAACTTCTTCGAGGAGAGCGGCTTCACCGCCCGGGCCATCGTGATGCACCACGTGCTCCCCGCCGGTGCTCCCGAGCCCGAGAAGCCCCGGCCCGGTCAGCCCTACGGTGACGAAGACCAAGCCCGGTGAACCCAGCGCCTCCGCCGGCGCCTCCCGGCCACGCAGAGGTGGCCGTGGGGGCCGTCGTCCGCCGTGGCGACGAGATACTCCTGATCCGCCGGGGACGGGGGACGGCGGTGGGGCAGTGGGCGATCCCCGGCGGGAGAGTCGAGTTCGGCGAGGGCCTGAAGGACGCCGTGGCCCGGGAGGTGCGGGAGGAGACTGCCCTCGAGGTGAAGGTGGGCCGCTTCCTGGGCTGGGCCGAGCGGATGGGTGACGATCCCGCCCCGTACCACTACGTCATCCTCGACTTCGCCGCCGAGCCCATGGACCCGGCGGCCACCCCCCGGCCGGGCGACGACGCCGACGCCGTCGCCTGGGTGGAGACAAAGGCCATCGAAACGTACCCATTGGTCGCCGGCCTGGCGGAGTTCCTCCGCCGCGCCGGTCTGTGACGGTATCGTCGGAATGGTGACGACGGCGCTCGAACCTCCGCCCCGGTTCGACCCGTGGCTGGCCGAGGTCGAGCGCCTCGAGGAAGCGGCGAAGCTGGTCGGCCTGGAGGACGACGTCCTGGCCGTCCTGTCCCGCCCGAAGCGGATCCTCGAGGTGTCCGTGCCGATCCGGCGTGATGACGGCCGGGTCGAGGTCTTCGTCGGCTGGCGCATCCATCACGACACGGCCCGCGGTCCGGCCAAGGGCGGGTTGCGCTTCCATCCCGAGCTGACCAAAGAGGACGTGGCGGCGCTGGCCATCGCCATGACGTGGAAGTGCGCCGTCGTCGACCTGCCCTTCGGGGGCGGGAAGGGCGGCGTGCGGTGCGAACCGGCGTCGCTCAGCATCGCCGAGCTGGAGCGGGTCACCCGCCGCTACACCTGGGAGATCCTCCCGATGCTGGGGCCCGACCGCGACGTCCCCGCCCCCGACGTCAACACCGACGAGCGGGTGATGGCCTGGCTGATGGACACGGTGGCCATGGCCCGGGGCGACGCGGCCCCCGGCGTCGTCACCGGGAAGCCCCTCGAGGTGGGCGGCGTGGCGGGCCACCACGGCGCCACCGCCGAAGGGGTCACGATCATGGTCCGGGAGGCGTTCGCCAAGCTCGGGCTCCCCGTGGCCGGCTCCCGCCTGGCCCTGCAGGGCTTCGGGAAGGTCGGCGGCCCGCTGGCCTACCTCCTGTCCAGCCTCGGCGTGCGCGTCGTGGCCGTCGGCGACCTGATGGGGGCGGTGACGAACTCGGCCGGCCTCGACGTCGCCGCCCTCGCCGCCCACGTCCGGGCCCACGGCACCGTGGCCGGCTTCCCGCTCGGCGACGCCATCCCGTCCGACGAACTCTTCGCCGTTCCCTGCGAGGCGTTCGTCCCCGCCGCGTTGGCCGGTGCCATCGGCCCCGCACAGGCCAAGGCCCTCACCGCCTCGGTGGTCGTCGAGGGCGCCAACGGCCCGACCACGGTGGAGGGCGATGCCATCCTCGCCGAGAAGGGGACGCTCGTCGTGCCCGACATCCTGGCCAACGCCGGGGGAGTGACGGCCTCCTACTTCGAGTGGGTCCAGGCCCGGGAGGGCTACCCCTGGGACCCGACGCTCACCGCCGAGCGGCTCCGGGAGCGCATGCAAACCGCCTTCAACGCGGTGTGGGATCGCTCCCAGCACCTCGGTGTCGACCTCCGCCGGGGCGCCCACTGCGTGGCGCTCGACCGGGTGGCCGCCGCCATCCGCTTCCGCGGCATCTTCCCCTAGACCTCGATCTGAGGCTCATCCTTCCTCTCGGCCGAAGGGACCACTCCCGGCCCGGACGGGCTAGCCCGACCGGGCCACAGGTTCGGGTCCCGATGTCCTGTACGGGCGGCGTGACTAGTCCTTCCGGACTATCGAATTAGTCATCGCGGGCTATGGCCGCTAGCCACGACTGCCCCCATCCTGAGCCGGCGGGACGTAGAAGCCGGGCGGCCACCTCCCACCTTTGCCTCCGGTTCTTTCGTGTCCAGAACTTCGACCATTTCAAGGAGGCACACAGTGCGTTTCAAGGTCCCCGTGGCATCCGTCGTGGCGGCGACGACCATCGCCAGCGTCGCCGGCGCCTACGCCTTCGTCGGCGGGAATTCCGTCCTGAGCTCGACGCCGAGCAGCGCCACGGTCACCGCCTCGGCCGCCGGCCTCAGGACCTCGGCGGCCGGTGCGGCGGCCTCGGTCACCTCGGGCACCATCCCCGCGGCCGGCGTCGAACTGCCCATCCCGTCGCTGCCGCTCCTGCCTTCAGCGCTGCCCTCGGTGGCCGCGACCGTGCCGGGGACCGGCGCCTCGGCGGCCGTGGGCTCGGGCAAGATCGCCGTCACCACGCCCAACGGCATTGCGTCGGTGACCTCCCCCAGCCCGGTGGCGAGCACCGCCCTGTCGGTCCCGGGCCTCAACATCCCCGGCCTCGGCGACGCCCTGAAGCTGGTGCCGGCGGCGCAGCTGCCCGACGTGACCCGAATCCTCAACGGCCTGCCCATCAACAGCCTGCCGATCATCGGCGACCTGCTGAAGAACGTCCCGGCCGCCAACCTGAGCTCCGTGACCGGCCTCCTCGGCACCCTGCAGGGCGCAGGTATGACGGACCTCTCCAACGTGCTGCGGATGGTTCCGACCGGCAACCTTCCCGTCTTGGGCCAGCTCCTCAAGTCCGTGCCGACCCAGAACCTGCCGGTCCTCGGCAACGTCCTGTCCAACATGCCGGCCGGCAGCATGCCCGACCTCCTCCACCTGCTCTCGGTCGTGGGCCCCGACAAGCTCCCGGTCGTCGGCCAGCTCCTCAGCACCCTCCCCGGCGGTGACCTGCCGATCCTCGGCAACATCCTCCAGGGCCTGCCCGTCAACAGCCTCCTCGGCGGCCTGCTCGGTGGCGGCGGCCTCCTGGGCGGCGTCCTCGGTCAGGTGACGGGCCTCCTGAACCTGAACGGCTTGTCCCAGGGCGGCCTGCCCATCGTCCAGAACCTGCTGCCGATGCTCCCGACCTCCAGCCTGCCCGTCGTCGGCAACCTCGTCAGCTCCCTCACTGGCGGCCAAGCCTCGATGCTCGGTAACCTCCTCGGCGGAATGCCCGCCGGCGGAATCCCCGCCATCGGCAACCTGATCTCGGCCCTGCCGGTGGGCCAGCTGCCGATCGTCGGCGCCCTGTTCACCTCGGTCAGCGGCACCGCCTTCCCGCTCGTGAGCCAGCTGTTCGCCACGGTCTCGCCGACGAGCCTGCCCATCGTCGGCAGCCTCCTGAACGTGGTGCCGCTCACGAGCCTCCCGGCCGTCGGCAGCCTGCTGACGATGCTGCCGGCGATCTAACTGTCACAACCCCCAAACGCCACCGCCACACCGTTGAGGCCCGCCATTCCGGCGGGCCTCAACGCGCGTCCTCAGCCCGGAGCGACGCTGCCCTGGACGCGCCCGGCGACAGTGCTTCCTTCCTCACCCGGCGTGCGGGGCCGGACGTTGGGGCCGCCGGTGCTCGGGTCCGTCTCCTCGGAGACGTCGCCCTTCTTGAACACGCGTTCGTTCCCGCGGTTCGTCCCCGGGTAATGGGCCGGCCCGACCCCTTGGTCGTTGCGGAGCCAGTCGGCATTGCGGTGGCGAAACTTGTTGATGCCCCGGGCGGTTCCGACCAGCCCGACTGCGCCGAGAATCATCTTCGTCTTGTTCATACCTGAGTGGATACCCCGAACACCGCGAGCCCATCCAGGGTCTCCTTGCCGGCACCCGGATCTATAGGCGAAGGCGGGATCCTTGCCGCCACCCTGGATCTACTTGCCGCCACCCGGATCTATAGGCGAAGGCCCCTCCGGGGCCGCCGCCTATAATCCAGGTTATGTCAACTCGGCCTGGTTCCGTCGGACCAGGGTCCCCCGGGCTGCGTGGATCAGCGGTTGGAGGCCTCCCGGACCAGGGCATCGAAGATGGCCTGCTGGGTCGGGTCGGCGGCGGCGGTCGCTTCGGCGTGCCATTGCACGCCGAGGACCCAGCCGTCGTCGAGCTCGACGCCCTCGAGGAGGCCGTCCTCGGCCCAGGCGACGGGCACGAGGCCGGTGCCGACGTCGGCCAGCGCCTGGTGATGGTGCGAGAACGTCCGGGCCCGTTCGACACCCATGGCCTTCATGACCCGGGAGCCGGGCTGGGCCCTGACCTCGTGGAGGACGCCGTCGCTCCCGTCGTCGTTGCGGTGGGCGACGAGCTCCTCCCGGTCGCTGATGTGCTGGTGCAGCGTTCCGCCGAGGGCGACGTTCAGGACCTGGGCGCCGCGGCAGATGCACAGGGTCGGCAGCGCCCGGTCGATCGCGGCCCGGACGAGGGGGATCTCGAACTCGTCCCGGGCCGGGTTGACGTGGGCCACCTCGGGCCGGGTCTCCTGGCCGTAGAGCGCCGGGTCGATGTCCCCCCCGCCGGTCAGGAGCAGACCGTCGAACCGGCTCAGGCGGACGGAGGCGCTCTCGTCGTCGAGCAGGACGGGCGGCACGATGACCGGGTCGCCGCCGGCCCGGGACACGGCGTCGACATAGGCGGCCGTGCAGGCCACCGCCCCCTGACGCCAGCCGAGTACTCCTCCAGCCACAATCGGAACCCCGGTGACGGCGATGAGCGGACGCATCACCCCAAGCTAGCGGCGAGCCCAAGGCGCGCCCGACCCGGCCGGTGACGGTGACGGGCTGGATATGTGCTCGCGTCGGTCCGGCGCCAGGGCGCGTCCCCGGCCCAACTGGCGTTCGTTCACCGGGTATTTGCGGAAAAGGAACGCCGGATGCGGCCTTCTGCCGTGGGGCACCAACTGGCGTTCGTTTACCGGTAAGGAGCGGAAATGGAACGCCGGTTTGTTGGTTTAGGGGCTGGGCGGAGCGCCGGGGCTGCAGCGGGGAGCGGACCCGCTCCACGAGTCGTCGAGGTTGGGCGGAAAGGGCGTCACCCTGACCAGGTCAGCCGCAATTGTCGGGCGGCGGCGGCCTCGTCCACTCTGCCCACCGGTGTCGTGCGGGGCGCGGCCCGGGCCGCCGCTCCCCCGTCGGCCTCGGCTTCGGCGGCGACCGCCAGCAGCGCCTGGGCCAGCGCCTCCACGGTCTGGGGGCTCTCGGTTTCGGTCGGCTCGACCATCAGGGCCTCGTCGACGATGAGCGGGAAGTACATCGTCGGCGGGTGGAACCCCTCCTCGATGAGGCGCTTGGCCAGATCGAGGGCCTTCGCCCCGGACTTCCGTTTGATGGCGGCCGACGAGGCGACGAACTCGTGCATGCAGGGCCCGTCGTAGGGGAAGTCGTACGTTCCCCGCAGCCGCTCCTTGAGATAGCGGGCGTTGAGCACCGCCGTGCGGGCGATCTCGGCCAGGCCTTCGCCGCCGTGGAAGAGGATGTAGGCGTAGGCCCGGGCCAGGACGAGGGCGTTGCCGTGCCAGCCGTGGATCCGCCCGATCGACCGTTCGGGCATCTCCCACCGGTAGCGGCCCTCTTCCCCTGGGATGGGCCGGGGCAGCGGCCCGGGCAGGAACGGCGCCAGCCGCTGCGACACCGCCACCGGCCCCGCTCCCGGCCCGCCGCCGCCGTGCGGCGTGGCGAACGTCTTGTGGAGGTTGAGGTGGACGATGTCAAAGCCCATGTCGCCGGGGCGGACGGAACCGAGGATGGCGTTGAGGTTGGCGCCGTCGTAGTACAGCAGCCCCTCGGCGGCGTGAAGGGCGGCGGCGATGGGCTCGATGTCGACCTCGAACAGGCCCAGCGTGTTGGGATTGGTCAGCATGAGCCCGGCCACGTCGTCGCTCACCAACCGGCGCAGGGCGTCGACGTCGACGAGGCCCCGCCCGTCCGACGGCACCTCGACCGCCTCGTAGCCGGCCATGGCGGCCGACGCCGGGTTGGTACCGTGGGCCGAGTCGGGGATCAGGACCTTGGTCGGAGTCCGGCCCCGGGACTCGTGCCAGGCCCGCATCAGCAGCAGCCCGGTCAACTCCCCCTGGGCGCCGGCGGCGGGCTGGAGCGTGGCGGCGGCGGTGCCGGTCACCTCGCACAGGATCCGCTCCAGGTCGGCCAGCAGCGCCAGCCAACCCTGGATCTGGTCCTCGGGCTGGGCGGGGTGGCACAGCGCCAGAGCCGGCATGGCCGCCACCGCGTCGCACAGCTTGGGGTTGTACTTCATGGTGCACGACCCGAGCGGGTAGGCGCCGTGGTCGACCGAGTAGTTCCGCGACGACAGACGCGACATGTGGGCCACGAGGTCGCGCTCCGACACCTCGGGCAGCGCCGGCGGCTCCCCGGCCAGATGCTCGGCCGGGACGAGATCCTCCGGAGCCCACTCCGGCAGGCCGGTCTCACGGAACGACCAGCCCTTCCGGCCCGGGGACGACAGCTCGAAGACGGTCGGCTCCCCCTCCCGGCCCATGAGCGGCATGGAGGCGGCCCGTCCGGCACTCGGCCGGGTCAACAGTTCGGGGACGGTGCGCTCGCCGGGGCTCATCAGGCCACCGCCTTCTCGAAGGCCGTCACGTAGGCGTCGATGTCGGCTCTCGTGCGGGTCTCGGTCACGGTCACCAGCAGCGCCTCCCCCAGTTCGGGGTAGTCGCGGCTCAGCTCCAGGCCGCCGAGGAATCCGGCCTCAGCCAGCTTCTCCAGGACCTCGCCCGCCGGACGGGGCGTGCGGACGGCGAACTCGTACAGCGTCGGAGCCCCCGCCGCCGGCTCGACGCCGGGGATCCGCAGCAGGGCCTCCCTGGTATAGCGAGCACCCCGCGCGCAACGCAGGGCCAGCTCCCGCAACCCCTGCGGCCCCAGCCAGGCGAGGTGGATGGCGGTGGTCACGGCGATGAGGGTCTGGTTGGTGCAGACGTTGGACGAGGCCCCGGCCCGCCGGATGTGCTGCTCCCGGGTCGACAAGGTGAGGACGTAGGCCTTGCGGCCCTCGCTGTCCCGGCCCTCCCCCACCAACCGGCCGGGGAGCCAGCGCCGCACGTAGGGCGCCTGTTTCACGGCGAACAGCCCGACGTAGGGCCCGCCGAAGGCCAGCGGCGTGCCGAGAGGCTGGCCCTCCCCCACCGCCACGTCGGCGCCCAGCTCCCCCACCGGGCGCAGTATCCCGGCGGCCACCGGGTCGGCGCCGGCCACCAGGAGCCCGCCGGCGGCGTGGGCCTTCTCGGCCGCGCCGGCCACGTCTTCGAGGACTCCGAGGTGGTTGGGGTGGGCCAGCAGCAGGGCCGCCGGCTGGCCGAGATCGTCGGGCCATATCGTCCGCCCGTCGTGCAGCGGCGCCTCCCGGATCTCCAACCGGGGGCCGCACAGCGTGCGGATCACGGCCCGGATGGCGGGCCGCACCCCGGCCGACACCCAGACCAGCGTGCGGCCGGTGGCCGCCGCCGCGAGGTTCAGGCCCTCGACGGCGGCCGAGGCCCCGTCGTAGAGCGAGGCGTTGGCGACGTCCATCCCGGTGATCCGGCACAGCATCGTCTGGTACTCGAAGAGCGCCTGGAGGACCCCCTGGGCCAGTTCCGGCTGGTACGGCGTGTAGGAGGTGACGAACTCGCTGCGCCCGGCCAGAGCCCGCACCGCGGTCGGGATGTCGTGCTCGTAGGCGCCGCCGCCGGCGAAGCAGACGAGCTGTCCCGCCCCCGACGACGGACCCGCCGGCCGGTTGCGGCCGGCCAGGACAGCGAGCAGGTCGAGGACGTCGGCCTCAGAGCGGCCGGGATCGATCGCCAGCCCGCCCGCCAGGCGGACGGCCTCGGGGATGTGGGCGAAGAGGTCGTCGAGGCTGTCGAGACCCAAGAACCCAAGCATGGCCTCGATTTCGGCGCCGGTGTGGGGGACGAAGCTACCCATGGAGTCGAGGGTAACGCCCCCGGCCGCCGGTGCCGGACTTCATACGCGCCGCGGGTTGTGCGGTCACGGGCCGGGTTTGATGAACGGCGGTCGGACGACCTCGCCGGGGGCCAGGCGGCCCCGGATGTCGACTTCCACCGCGGAGCCGACCTTGGTCCCGGGCGGCAGAAAGGCGAGGGCGATCCCGCGCTCCAGGACCGGAGACACGTTGCCGCTCGTGACCTCGCCCGCCGTCGCACCGTCGATCAGCACGGGGCATTCGGCCCGGGGCACCTGCCGGTCGGCGAGGAGGATTCCGGCCAGGCGCCGGGCCGGGCCCCGCTCCTTCTCGGCCAGCAGCGCCGCCCGACCGGCGAACGCCGGCTTGTCCCATCCGACCACCCAGCCGAGACCGGCCTGGAGCGGCGTGATGCCGGGCCCGAGCTCGTGGCCGTGCAGCGGGTAGCCCATCTCCAGCCGCAGGGTGTCCCGGGCACCGAGCCCGGCCGGGGTGATCCCGGCCGCCACCAGCGCCCGCCAGACGTCGACGGCCGCCTCCACCGGCACGAACAGCTCGACGCCGTCCTCGCCGGTGTAGCCGGTACCGCCGACGAGGCCCGACACCCCTCCGGGAAGGGTGGTCGGCACCGCCCCGAAATGGG
>JAUZEX010000465.1 GCA_030838815.1 Actinomycetota bacterium | reverse complement strand
ACATGGTGCCGAGCATCGAGCAGCACGTCGACTGGATCGCCGACTGCCTGCGCTACCTCCGTGACCATGGCCTCGCCGTCATCGAGGCCGACGCCGCCGCCGAGCGGGAATGGACCTCGCTGGTCGACGTGATCGCCGGCGCCACCCTCATGCCCCGGGCCAACTCGTGGTACATGGGCCGCAACGTCGAGGGGAAACCACAGGGATTCATGCCCTTCGCCGGCGGCGCCCCCGGCTACCGTCAGATCACCGCCTCGGTGGCCGCCGACGGCTACCGGGGCTTCACGCTGGCCGCCGCCGGTGACGGAGCCGGAGGGCCGTAAGCGGCATCTCCGAGAACCGCGGCGCGCCGCTGCGGCCCAGGGCGCGCAGCAGGCGGTGGGTGACCAGGCCGACCACGGCCGGCACGACGAACACGGCGACCTGGAAGATGCCGGTGATGATCGTCACCCGGACCTTGAGCCATTTCGCCACCAGGTCGTTGGAGGCGGCGAAGAACAGCACGACGTAGAACGACAACGTGGCTGCGCCCAGCGCGCTGCGGAAGGGATGGTCCCGGGGCCGTTCGAGCAGGTGGTGCTCCGACCGGTCGCCGGTGGCCCACGCCTCCAGGAACGGCCAGAGGTACAGCCCCATGAACGTCAGTCCGGCCAGGAGCACGGCCGGGAAGAAGGGGTTGGGAAGTTCGAAGCCGAAGGCGCGGACCTCCCACGGCGGGAACATGCGCAGCGCTCCTTCCAGCCAGCCCATGTACCAGTCGGGCTGGGCCGGAGAGCTCACCTGGGAGGCGTGGTAGGGGCCGTAGAGCCAGACCGGGTTGATCTGGAACAGCCCGCCGAGCAGGCACAGCACGGCGGCCACGGCGAAGAACAGCCCCAGCGACTTCATGGCGTAGGTGGGCCACAGCTTCGGCCCCTCGACGGTGTCCTCGGTGTGGCCGTCGCCGGGGAACTGGGTGTGCTTCTGGCGCCACACCATGGCCAGGTGCACGCTGATCAGCCCCACCAGCAGGGCCGGCACGATGAGCGTGTGGGTCACGAACAGCCGGCCGATGATCCGCTGCGAGGGGAACTCGCCGCCGAAGACGAGGAAGGCCATCCAGGTCCCCACCAGGGGAACGGACTCGGCGATGGAGAAGGCGATGCGCAGACCCGTCCCCGACAGGAGGTCGTCGGGCAGCGAATAGCCCGAGAATCCATTGAAAATGGCCAGGATCAGCATGGTCACGCCGACGATCCAGTTGAGCTCCCGGGGCTTGCGGAACGCCCCGCTGAAGAACACCCGGCAGAGGTGGGCGACGATGGAGGCGATGAACACCAGCGCCGCCCAGTGGTGGATCTGGCGCATGACGAGACCGGCCCGGACCGAGAAGCTGAGGTCGAGTGTCGATCGGTAGGCATCGGACACCGTCGCCCCCACCAGCGGGTGGTAGTCGCCGCGGTAGACGACCTCGGTGGCGCTGGCGTTGAAGAAGAACGTGAGGAAGATCCCGGTGAGGATCAGCACCACGAAGCAGTAGAGGGCGATCTCGCCCAGCAGGAAGGCGTAATGGTCGGGGAAGACCTTGTCCAGCGAGGACCGCACGAAGCGCGAGACGCCGAGCCGCTCGTCGAAGAAGGCGACGGTGCGCCGGATCATCGGGTCATCGGTCCCGGTTCCAGAACCCGGGGCCGATCGGCTCGGGGTAGTCGCCCAGGGCCACGAGGTAGCCCTCGCCGTCGACGGCCAGCGGCAGCTGGGGCAGCGGCCGGGTGGCCGGCCCGCTCCTGGGCTCGCAGCCGTCGAGCACGGCGAACACCGATTGATGGCAGGGACAGAACAGCCGATGGGCGTCGGGCTCGTAGAGGCCGACCGGGCAGCCGGCGTGGGTGCAGACCTTGGAGAAGGCGACGACGTCGTCGACCGCCCAGTTCTCCCGGCCCCGCCGCGGCTTGTACTGGCCGGAGGCCAGTTTGATCAGGAGTGTCTGGGAGTCGGCGGCGTCGGTGTTTCCGGCCGGGAACACCGTGAGGACGCCGCCGACGTCGAGGTCCCCCGGGCGGACGGGCCGGCCGTTCTCGTCCACCACCCGGGAGCCCCGCCGCCAGGCGGTGCGGAACAGCGAACCCCCCGGCCGCTCCCCCAGCGACCGCACCGGGAACACCAGTGCCGCCCCCAGCGCCACGAAGGCGCCGGTCAGCAACCGGATCAGGAGCCGGCGCCGTTCGAGGCTCTCGGCCCCTTCCTCCAAAGCCTCGGTCGCCTCCTCCTGCTCCTCTTCGCCGGAGGAGAGGGGATGCCGCTCCTGGGTGTAAGGACCCTGGGGCAGCAGCTTCCCGCCCCAGACGATGAACCCGACGGCGATGCCGCCGAGGGCGAAGAACAGCAGCAGACCCTCGAGCTGCACCTGTCCCCCGAGGGCGTAGACGACGCCGAGCCCGATCGACGCCGCCATGCTGACGGTGAAGCCGAGGGCGATCGGACGCGTTGGCGATCGTTCCCCCGTCGGCGACGGCGGGAGCTCCGGCTGCGGCTCCGGCCGCTGCGGCAGGCTCGGGGTGCGGGGGTGTTCCCCGGATGGAATCCGCTCGGTCATGCGTCGACCTCCGCTCCGGCCGGGGCGTCGGCGGCCGGCGCTTCGCCGGCGGGCTCCTCTCCGGTGCGGGTGCCGATCCAGCGGCACACGGCGAGCAGCATTCCGAGCCCGATGATCCAGCCCACGGCCCCTTCGCTCACCGGGCCGATGTGACCGGCGGCGAGGCCGCCGGGGTCGGCCGGGTGGCCGAGGTACTCGACGTAGGCGGCGATGGCGCCGACGTCGTCGTCGGAGAGCGTCTCGGGCCCGAACACCGGCATGGTCCCGGGCCCGACCCGGATGGCCTCGGCCACCTCGATGCCGTTGGAGGAGGTGACGGGCGGGGCGAAGGTCTCCGGCGGACCCGACGCCGCACCGGGGTCCTTCTGGGCCGCCGACAGCGTGCCGCCGATGCCGGTGGCGGAGTGGCAGGCGGCGCAGTTGGCCAGGTACAGCTCGGCGCCATGGGCCAGGCCCGGCGGCTTGGCCACCTTGGGGATCGGCGGGCCCTGCTGGCCGAGGGTGGCCAGATAGGCGACGATCGCCCGCCGGTCGGCGTCGGAGTACTTCGTGGTCGCCGAACCCCGCCGCATCGGGTCGTCCGGCCGCCGCAGCGGCATGCGGCGGGTGCGCAGCACGAAGTCGACGTCGGCCGGGCCCTTGGTGTCGGACCTGAGATCCGGCCCCCGGGGCGTGCCTTCGATGGAGGCGCCGTGGCACCAGGCGCAGTCCCGCAGGAACAGCACCCGCCCGACGTCGGCGGACGGGACGGCCGACTCGGCCGTGGGACCCGGCGAGATGGCGGCGTGGTAGGGCCCGGGAGGGCGGTTCGTGCAGGCGGCGCCGACACAGAGAAACAGCCCGGCGAACGCCGCCGACGTCGCCGCCCGCACCAACGGCGGCGCCGGGCGGGTGACCCGCCTCATGCCGGGTCGCGGCCGCTTCACCGCTCTGCCCCGAGCGCCGCTTCGGCCGCTGCTTCCCGGCGCCGCACGCGCCCTTCGACGTCTCGCAGGAGACGGCGGAACAGCATTCCCAGGGTGAGGAAGTAGACGATGTCGGCCGGCAGCCACATGATCACCCCGGCCAGCTGCTGATCGGCCAGGGCCGGACCGGCGCCGGCCCCCTGGTAGGCGGCGTACAGCGGCCTGGACGCGAAAGCCAGTCCCGCCGCGAGCCAGATGTTGGTCAGCATGGCGGCGAACACGAACCCGCATGTCGCCCCGAGGCTGAGGCGGCGCCGGGGCCCGGGATCGAGCACGACGCTCCAGAACAGGACCGCCCCGCCCAGGAACGTGGCGTGTTCGAGGAGGTGGACGGCGCTGTTCCGCAAGGCCGCCTCGTAGAGCCGGGGCAGGTGCCAGGCCCAGAACCCGCCCACGGACAGGGTGAGGACCAGGACCGGGTTGGTGGCCGCCCGCCGGAGGGCGTGCCATAGCGGCCGGTGGAGGGTCCGCCCGACACGGGCCCGGGCCGCCCGGGGCAGGGCCTCCAGCAGCACGGTGCCGGGCCGGGCCCGGGCCAGCAGCGGCGCCGCCAGCAGAACCAGCAGCAGGTGCTGCGTCATGTGGACCGACAGGCGCCGGCCGGCCGCCGCCTCGAGCGGCGGGGCGACCGCCACCGCCACCAC
>JAUZEX010000572.1 GCA_030838815.1 Actinomycetota bacterium | reverse complement strand
AAGGGTTGTGGAGTCAGGCGGGCCGGACTCGGCCCTGGGCGGTGACGGCCGCCACGCCGGCGGCGGCGACGAGGAGGAGCACGGCGTAGCCGGTGCGGACGCCCCGCGCCGGGTCGCTCTTCCGGTGTGCGGCCGGCAGGGCGGCATCGGAGGTCGAAGCAGGCGACGTCGTCGTCGCCGGGACGTTCGAGCCGGAGGACGGGGCGGCGGACGGCCCGGTCGAGGTCGTTCCGGTGTTGGCGTTCGCCGTTGCCCCGGAGCGGAAGCCGTAGGCGACGTCGGCGGGGCCGGCCGTCGTGGCCAAAGCGCCCGCGCCCGGCAAGGTCGGGCTCCCCGAACCGGCCGGAGGAACCCGACCCGGGGTGATCGGGCCCGGCACGTCCGGCGCCGGAGGCGTCGCCCCGTCCAGCGCCGGAGGCCCGGCTTCCCGACGGGCCACGGCGGAACGGGCCGAGGCCGGGGCCAGGGTCAGCTCCTCGTCGCCGCCGATCTGGTCGGCGACCTTGTAGCGGATCCGGACTCCGCCCCCCGACGCCTGGGCGGCGCCGGCGCCGGTCTCCTGCACCAACGGCGCCGCCACGACGGTGATCCCCTTCTCCTGCAGCTGGGCGAGGGCGGTGTTGAACTGGGCGACGGTAACAGGCGAGGTGGCGGCCTTGTCGGAGATGCGGATCCCGTCGGCGGTGATCTCGGCCGGGATGCCGGCCAGGGCGACACCGGCCAGCTTCACGTCGAGCGCTGTGGCGGGCGCGCCGGTGCGGGGCACCCGGGCCTCGACCACGGTGGTGGCCGACGCCAGCGTCAGGACCTTGGCGATGCGGACGTCGGTGGCGATGGAGCGGGCCGTCGAGACCAGCGTGCCGTCGGCGGCCAGGAGGCCCGACGACGCCGACGTGGCCCCGCCGACGGTGACGTCGCCCAGCATCGCCCGCGCGCCGTCCGCCTCGGCGGCGGCCGACGGGGCTTCGGTGGCCACCGCGTGGAGATGACCGGCCCCGCCCGTCACCGGCGCGCCCTGCGGGGCGCCGGCGGGGTCGAAGGCAGCCTCGGCCGGCACGGTGCCGGCCGGCGGGTACTGGGCGTTGATCAGTGTCGGGTTGCGGTACTTGTCGCTGCTGGACTCGGAGAAGGACTCGGCCAGGTCGCCGGCGGTGAACCCGGCCGCCTTGGCCTGGGTCTTGTCGAGGGTGATGGCGGAGCTGGTGTAGACGGCGCCGCCGTCGGTCTCGGCCGGCACCCGGGACAGGACCCCGACCGCCGCCGCGGCGGCGTGGGAGTCGATGACCCGCACGTCGGGCGGGAGGCCGGCGCCGGACGGCACAGCCAGCAGCAGCCCGGCACCGCTCAGGCCGGCGACGAGCGCGGCGGCCCCGGCCCGGCGCAGACTCTCCCTGCCGGTGGTCGGGCGGTTCATCGCGATCCTCCGTGGAGGTAGGCGGCTTCCACCGCACCGGTGCGGACGGCCTCCGCCGGAGTGCCGACCCAGGCCAACTGGCCCTTGGCCAACAGGTAGACGCGGGAGGCGACGTCGAGCGCGCGGTGGACGAACTGCTCGATGAGCACGATGGCCAGCCCCTCCCGGTTGAGCTTCACCAGGTCGGCCAGCAGCTCGTCGGTGACCAGCGGCGAAAGGCCGAGGGAGAGCTCGTCGATGAGCAACAAGCGAGGCCCGGACATGAGGGCCCGGCCGACGGCCAGCATCTGCTGCTCGCCGCCCGACAGCGACCCGGCCCGCTGTCGGCGCCGCTCGGCCAGGCGGGGGAACATGTCGAAGACCATCTGGGTCCGCTGCGGCTCCTCGGAACGGCCCCTGCCCCACGCCCCGAGGGCGAGGTTGTCGGCCACCGAGAGGTCCCGGAAGATTCGCCGGCCCTCGGGGACGTGGGCCATGCCCTCGGCCACCGCCGTGCCGGGCCCGGCCGTCTCGAGCCGGCGGCCGGCGAACGTGACCCGGCCGGCGCGGGGAGGGATCAGCCCGGTGATGCCCCGCAGGCTGGACGTCTTGCCGGCACCGTTGGAGCCGAGGAGCGCCACGATCTCGCCGTCGTGGACCTCGAGAGTGAGGCCCCGCACGGCCGAGACATGGCCGTAGGCGACTTCGAGGCCCTTCACCTCCAGCAGCGGCGCGCCGATCATGACGCCACCTCCACGGCCGAACCGAAGTAGGCCTCGCGCACCGCGGCGTTGGCCCGGATCTCGTCGGGCGAGCCCTGGGCGATCAACTGGCCGAATTGCAGCACGTAGATGCGGTCGCAGACCCGAAGCACCATCGGGACGTCGTGCTCGATGAGGACGACCGAGTGGTGGCCGTCGTGGATCTGGAGGAGCAGGTCGCCGAAGTAGTCCGACTCGGTCGGGTCCATGCCGGCGGCGGGCTCGTCGAGGAGGAGGACGGACGGCTCGGCGGAGAGCGCCCGGGCCACTTCCACCATCCGCTGCGTGCCGTAGGGCAGGTCGCCGGCCGGGGCGTCCAGGAGCGGGGTCAGCCCGCACCGGGCGGCGACGGCCTCGACATGCTCCTCCGCCACCCGCTCTGCGGCCCGGGCCCGGCCGGTGCGCAGCACGCCCTGGAGACCGTTGGCGCCGTAGTGGATGTGGCGGCCGAGGAGGAGGTTCTCCCGCACCGACAGGTGCTTGAACAGGACGACCTGCTGGAAGGTGCGGACCATGCCGCGGCGGGCCCGCTCGGCGGGCGGCAGGTCGGTCACGTCCTCGCCGCCCAGCACAACCGTTCCCTCGTTGGGGGTGACGAAACCGGTGAGGCTGTTGAAGCAGGTGGTCTTGCCGGCGCCATTCGGTCCGATCAGCCCGACGATCTCTCCGGGGTGGACCTGGATGTCGACGTCGTGGAGGGCGACGACCCCGGCGAAGCGGGTGGTGAGCCCGCAGGCCTGCAGGGAACCGCTCATGCAGCACCTCCGATCGTGGGCGTGGCGAAACGGACGTGGAGCCGGGCGCCGGCGGGGAGGGCGCCGTCGAGCCGCACCCTGGGCTGCGGCGGGCCGTTCCGGGCCGAGGCCCGTCCGACGGATTCCGGAACGAAGGAGCCGTAGCGGGCGGTGGCGTCGCCGTGGATTGCATCGGTGAACGCGTTGACGAACCGCCGGGCGAGGCCGGTGATCCCGTCGCTGCGGGAGAGGACCACGAAGATGACGAGCAGCCCGGTAACGAGGAACAGCCGCACCCCGAGGGCATTGGTGACGGGCTGGGCGAAAGCGAACAGCGTCCCGCCGACCACCGCCCCGGCGGGATGCTCGAGGCCGCCCACCACCGGGAGGGCGAGGAGGAACAGCGACTGCAGCACCCCGAACTGGCTGGGAGCGGGGGTGGCCTGGAAAAGAACGGCGTAAAACACGCCGGCCATGCCCGCCAGGGCGGCGCTGATGGCGAAGGCTGTCACCTTGGAGCGCGCCAGGTTGACGCCGAGGGCCATGGCGGCGTCCTCGGCGTCCCGCACGGCCAGGAACACCCGGCCGAGATCGGTGCGCCGCAGGTTGGCCACCAGCCACAGGGCCAGGACGAGCACGGCCAGCGCCACCAGGTAGAGGTTGCGGTCGGAGGCGGTGGAGATCCCAAGGAACGAGGGGCGACCCACCGTGGAAGCCAGCTCGCCCCGCAGGAAGGGGAGCTTGAAGATGTAGCGCTCGCAGGCGGCGCCGAAGGCCAGGGTGACGATGGCCAGGTACACGCCCCGTAGCCGGAGCGACGGGACGGCCAGCACCAGGCTCACCGCCGCCGAGACCAGGCCCACCACGACCAGCACGGCGGGGAAGGGGACGCCGGCGTGGAGGAACCGTTGCCCGGAGTAGACCCCGAGGCCGAGGAAGGCGGCGTGGCCGAGGGAGATCTGGCCCGTCCACCCGGTGAGGACAACGAGGGACAGGGCGAGGAGGGAGTAGATCACGGCCAGCACGCCGTAGAAGTGCTTGCCGGGCGAGGCGATAAACGGGAACGCCACAGCGAGGAAACCGACGGCGGCCAGCGGGAGCAGGGAACGGAGGCGGGAGAGCATCAGAACTCCGAGACGGTGTCGAGGGCGGCCGCCTTGCCGGAGCGGAAGACGAGCAGCACGACCAGCAGGGCGCCGAAGACGATCAGATCGCCGATACCGGGATCGTTCAGGTACCCCTGGGCCAGCGAGAACGACACGCCGACGGCCAGACTCCCGGCCACCGCCAGCGGCAGGCTGTTGAACCCGCCGAGGACCGCCGCCACCAGCGAGGAGATGAGCACGAAGGTGAGGCTGAATTGTTCGAGGGTGTTGAGGTGGATGTAGAGCATGCCGGCCAGGGCGGCCGAGGCGCCGCCGATGGCCCAGGTGACGGTGGTGATGCGCCGCACGGGCAGGCCGACGATGCGGGCCGCCCCCGGGTCCATGGCGATCGCCTCGATGGCCGAGCCGTAGCGGGTGCGGTTGAGCAGGACGTAGAGGGCGGCGCCGAGGGCGGCCACGAACACCGCTGTCCCCAGCTGGTGGACGGTCACGCCCGTCCCGGCGAAACGGATCGTCCGATCGGAGAAGACGGACCGGATGACGGGCTGGTCCGGACCCCAGAACTGCACCGTCAGCTCCGTGAGGACGAGCAGGACGCCGACGGTCATGACCAGGGTGGCCAGAATGCCGTCCTTGCGGACCGGGCCGACCAGGGCCCGTTCGACGAACACCCCGAGGGCGGCGCCCACACCGAGGGCGGCGACGAAGGCGACGGGGACGGGGAGGCCGAGGCGGCCGACCAGCTCGTAGTGGAACACGAAGGTGGCGAAGATCCCCATGGC
>JAUZEX010000551.1 GCA_030838815.1 Actinomycetota bacterium | reverse complement strand
CCGCCGTCGTTGCCGCCGTCGGGGGGTACGTCCTGGCCGGCTCGGGCAGCGGGCTGGTGTTCTCCGGCCCGGCCGCGTGAATCAACCGGGGCCGAACAGCCCGGCGGCGTTCTCCCACAGCACGGCCCGGAGCCAGGCGTCGCCAAGGCCGAAGTTGGCCAGCGCGCTCACCTGGTGCGCCACCGAATCGGGGATCGTCGGGTAGTCGGAACCGAACATGATCCGGTCGCCGAACTCGCCGAGCCGCTCCGGGAGCCAATCGGGCGGCGTCCAGATCTGCGCCGTCGGCACGACCGCCATGGCCGTGTCGAAGCGCAGCTCCGGCAGTTCGCCGGCCCGGTCGAACAGCGCGGCGGCGTCGCGGGGCGCGCCGAGGTGGGCGACGATGGGCCGGAGGTCGGGATGGTGCTCCAGGAGCCGCCACAGGTGGTCCGCGCCGCAGAACTCCGCGCCGCCGGAGCCGTCGTCGACGGCGCCCAGGTGGAGGACGATCGGTGTGCCGGCCCGCTCCAGGGCCGCCCAGACGTCGGTCAGCAGTGGATGGGTGAGGTCGAACTTCCCGACCTGGAGGTGGACCTTGACGCACCGGCCGCCGGCGGCCAGGGCCTGTTCGACGTACTCCGGCGCCTCCGGCTCGGGATAGAACGTGAACGTCGGGACGACCTGGGGGTGGCGGGCGGCCAGGGCGAGGGTGTGGTCGTTGAGCCATGTGGCCACCCCGGGCCGGTGGGCGTAGGCCAGGGCGGTGCAGCGGACGATTCCGAGCTTGGGCAGCAGGGCGAGGCGCTCCTCCTCCCCGTGCCGGTACTGGATGGGCCACGGCGGGTCCTGGAGATCGTCGAAGTGGGCCCACACGGCGGCTTGCATCCGGTCGGGCATGAAGTGGGTGTGGACGTCGAAGATTCCCGGCAGGCCGAGGTCGGCGGCGAAGGCGGACAGGTCGTCGTCGGTCAGCGTGAGGGCGGAAGGCATCGTTCCATCTTCGTGCCCCGGGACGCTCCGGCTCACATTCCGCTCCGGCGGGTATGGAGCGGGTGCTGCGCTTCACCGACTCGTGG
This sequence comes from Actinomycetota bacterium, assembly GCA_030838815.1. Classification (GTDB taxonomy): domain Bacteria; phylum Actinomycetota; class Acidimicrobiia; order IMCC26256; family BP-133; genus BP-133. Next base: position 1,751 of record JAUZEX010000551.1, on the reverse strand, counting down.
ACAGCGCCTCCTGGGCCGCAGCCAGCGCCGTTTCCACCATCGGCTGAAGAGGCTCGTTCGCACCCTGGAGGATCCAGCACCGGATGGCCGAGCCGTAGGCGGCAAGAATCGCGGCCACCCCCGCCCCGGTAGCCAGATCGTCGGCCGGGACACCCGAGCGGCGGGCGACCTCGGCCGTCAGCATGTCCTCCAGGCGGCGCATGATCACCGCCCGGTGGTGGACGAGCAGGTTGTCGCACTCGTGGGCCACCTTGGCCAGGAGCGTCCGCTTGTCGAGGTCGGCGCTGAAGCGCCCCGCCGAGTTCCGCAACACCCAGATCAGCGCCTCGAACGGCGGCTCGTCATCCGGACGGGCGGTCAGGCTGTCGAGCGTGGACTGGATCTGGTTCTCGATGTCGTGGAAGAGCACCGACTCCTTGGCCGGGAAGTAGCGGAAGAACGTCCGCCGGCCCACGTCGGCCCGTTCGGCGATGGCGTCCACGGTCGTCTCCGTGAAGCCCTGTTCCTGGAACAGCGCCAGGGCGGCATCGACGATCGCCGCTCGGGTGCGATCCATGTGCCGCTCGCGTAGCCCTGGCATCTCGCCCCCATCCTACCTTGCCCCCCGGAAATATCTCGACAGAAATGCCGTTTGGCACTACAGTCAAGTGGCACCAGTGCCGATACTAACGGTGTTCCACCCACCGCACGGCTTGGAGGATTCACCATGAGCGACGTCCGCGCTCTCGAGACCGCCGCAGACCCGGAGGCGCACCCGCGCCGCTGGGTCATCCTCGGCGTGCTCTGCACCAGCCTGCTGCTCGTCATGCAGGGCAACACCGCCCTCAACCTCGCCCTGCCGAAGATCGCCGGCGACATCGGCCTGTCCTCGTCGGCCATGCAATGGGTCGTCGACGCCTACTCCCTCGTCTTCGCCGGCCTGCTCTTCACCACCAGCACGATCGGCGATCGCTTCGGCCGCAAGGGCGTCATGCAGACCGGCCTCGTGCTCTTCGGGCTGGCCAGCGGCTACGCCGCCTTCGGCGCCCAGACCGCCGGCGCCCTCATCGGGGCCCGGGCCGTCATGGGCCTGGCCGGGGCCATGATCATGCCCTCGACCCTGTCGATCCTGATCAACGTGTTCCCCGCCAACGAGCGGCCCAAGGCCATCGCCGTGTGGAGCGGCATCGCCGGCGGCGGCGCCGCCCTCGGCATGCTCCTCAACGGCTTCGTGCTCGAGCACTTCTCGTGGCACGCCGTGTTCGTGATCAACATCCCGCTGGCCCTCGGCGCCCTGGCCGTCGGCGCCCTCATGGTGCCCACCTCCAAGGACCCCAACGGGGGCCGGGTCGACCTCCTCGGCGCCGTCCTGTCCACCGCCGGCATCGCCAGCCTCGTCTACGCCCTCATCGAGGCCCCGGCCAAGGGCTGGCTGTCGGGCTCGACCCTCTCCTACCTCGCCGCCGGCCTGGCCGCCCTCGGCGCCTTCGTGGCCTGGCAGCTGAAGACCGCCCAGCCCATGCTCGACGTCCGCCTCTTCCGCAAGCCCGCCTTCGGCGTGTCGTCGCTCACCATGACGCTGGTGTTCTTCACCCTGATGGGGATCTTCTTCTCCATCAGCCAGCTCTTCCAGCTGGTCATGGGCTACGGCACCTTCGAGTCGGCCCTGCGGTCGTCGCCGATCTTCCTGGCCATGATCGTCGTCGCCCCCCAGGCGCCCAACCTCGCCCGCCGCATCGGCACCCGCCGCACCGTGGCCGGCGGCCTCGTCC
>JAUZEX010000541.1 GCA_030838815.1 Actinomycetota bacterium | reverse complement strand
ACGGCCTCCCGGCCGTGACCCCGGCCTCCGGGTCCGGAGGGTCCACCGCCCCGGACGGCACCGCGCTGCCGCCGGCTCCCCTCACCGGCCCCCTGCCGCTCGGCAAGGCGAAACCGAACATCCTGTTCGTCCTGGTCGACGACGCCCGCGCCGAGGGCGTCATGGACCGGCCCGACGTGCTGGTGAAGACGAAGAAGTGGCTGGCGGAGGCGGGAACGACGTTCGACAACGGCTATGCCACCACGTCGCTGTGCTGCCCCGAGCGGGCCACGATCTGGAGCGGGCGGATGCCCCACAACCATCAGGTGGTCGACAACTACTCCGGCGACAACCTCGACCGGGACTGGATCAGCCCCCGCTACCTCCACGACGACGGCTACCGCACCGCGCTCGTCGGGAAGTTCATCACCGACTGGACCTTCCGCTACGAGCCGCCCCACTTCGACCAGTACGCCGCCTTCCAGGGCGGCTACGTCAACGCACCGTTCTGGGTCAAGGACCCCGGGGCCACGACCCACACGTGGGTGACCGCGCCGTACTCGACGGACTTCATCGCCGACAAGGCCGTCCAGTACATCGACGGGTTCGCCGCCGACCCCTCACACCCGTGGTTCATGCAGGTCGCCCCCCACGCGCCGCACAACAACATGGAGGCCACGCCCACCGCCTGCGACCTGCACACGCTCTACAACTGGCCGGCCCGCTACGACACCACCCCGGTTCCGGCCTTCGCGCCGTCGCCGGCGGTGACCGTCGAGGGTGACACCAACCACGCCGCCAAGGCCGACAAGGTGCCCTACATCCGCAACAACTCCTTCCCGTCGAGTTGTGGGGCGGTCACCTACGAGGGCCAGATGAAGACGCTGCTGGCCGTGGACGACATGGTCGACCGGCTCATGACCACCCTCCAGCACAACGGTGAGCTCAGCAACACGCTGGTGATCTTCACGTCCGACAACGGCTTCGCCCACGGCGACCGGGGTCTCACCAGCAAGGGCATGCCGTACAGCGAGCACATCAACGTGCCGTTGATGGCCCGGTGGGACGGCGTCCTCCCGGCCGGAGTCGTCGACCACCGCCTCGTCGGGGGTGAGGACTTCCTCCCCACCTACCTCGACGCCGCGGGCTACACCCCGCCGGAGCTGCGCTATCCCCTCGACGGCCGGTCGTTCCTGCCCGGCCGGCCGGCCCGGGACGAGAAGCTGCTCGAGTTCGGCCCCGTCGGACGGGCGACCCCGGCCGGCTACAAGGGCCACCGCGGGATCCCGACCTGGGCCACGCTGCGCACCGCCGGCTACCAGTACATCGAGTACTACGACACCGACAACGTGACCGTCACCTTCCGGGAGTACTACGACCTCCGGGCCGACCCCTGGGAGCTCCGGAACCTCCTGGCCGACACCGATCCCCACAACGATCCGGACGTCGACGGCCTCTCGGCCCGGCTCCGGCAATCGGAGCATTGCGCCGGTACGACCGGCCCCAACCCCTGCCCCTGAGCGGCCACCTTTCGTCTAGGCCTCAGGCTGACACCGGGCCGCCGCCTGGCTGGCCAGCTGGTCGGCCCAGCCCTGCAACACATCGGCCGTGTGGCTGAGGTCCTCGATCGAGACGCCCTCAGGGCCCGGGGCGTGGCCGACCCGGGCCAACGCCGCCAGTCGGGCCAGCCGCTGTCCGATGTGGCGGGCCTCGGCGGCGAGCTCCCGGATGAGGCTCTCCGCCCGGCCGGCGGCGCGGCGGCGGTCCCGGCCGTCCGTCGCCGCGGCCGGTTCACCCCGGTCACCAGGTTCATGCTCACGATGTCCGCCCACGGCAGGCCCTCCGAATACGCTTCCAGCAACTCCCAGCCAGCGCTTACCCCTCCCGCACCGGGCCCGAAACCGAATGACTAGACCGGCAGTGGTCATTTGTGACTAGCCGCGAATGACCCGACCGGGCCATTCACGGACAAGCCCCGCCAACGCACACTTAAGGGGCAGATGAGATGGGCTTAACGGGGTGGGTGAAGGACGGATCAGGATGGCAGCCAAAGTGAGGGTGGAGCAGATCGACGACGGCTACGACGTCGTGCTCCAGGACGACGACCAGTTGGTGCTGGCCCACTACGACGCCGGCGACTGCGACGTCTGTGCCGGGCGGCACGACTCCGACCAGCACGCCCGGCAGGACGCCGAACGGTACGCGGCGCAGGTGCGGCGCCTCCTCGACACGGCCCCGGGCCGGTGAGCGGGCCGGATCGGTGGTTCGTGGCGCCCTGACTCTGTCGACCGGCGGCGTGCGCCCGACACCACCCGGAGGTCGCTACGAGCCTGCGGCCCCGAGTCTCCGGAGGGTCTGGTAGGTCCGGTTGGCTCGTGCCGCCTGGCGGGTGGCGTTGGCGGTGGCGTCGATGTAGCCCTGCGACGTGTTGAGCGATTCGTGGCCGAGGAGGGCCTGGATCTCGGTGGCGGTGGCACCGTCTTCGGCGAGGCGGGTGGCGAAGGTGTGGCGCAGGGCGTGGACCATGGCCCCGGCCGGCACCCGGTTGGCGAGGCCGGCGGCCCCGTAGGACCGTTCGACGAGGTAGTGGGCGCCGCCCCGCTTGAGCCGGTCGCCGCGCCGGTCGACGAACAGCGGCGCCTTCGGGGTCAGCTTCACGCCCGGGAACCGTCGCTGGCGGGTCTCCAGATAGGTGCCGACGACGTCGTCGAGGGCGTCTTCGATGGGGACGGTGCGTTCCTTGCGGCCCTTCCCGAGGACCTTGATGCGGCGTTCGCCGGGCCGCCCGTCGATGGAGCCGAGGTTGAGGCCGATGAGCTCCGCGAGGCGCAGCCCGGTGAGGAGGCTGGTGGCGATGAAGGCCAGGTCCCGTTCCGGCCACGGCCAGCGCGCCGGCCGGCCCCCGGCCGCCACCGTCTGCAAGAGGACCTCGGGGGCGTCCTCACCCTGCAGCGGCTTGGGGGACCGCCGCCCGATCTTGGGGCGGGCCACCGCCGCCATCGGGTTGCCGGCCACGACGTCCTCGGCCACCAGGAAGCCGTAGAACTGGTTCCACGTCGACCACGCCCGGGCGATCGACGCCGCCGCATGACGGTCGGCGAACCGGGCGAAGGCCAGCCGCAGCTCGCGGGGCGTCACATCGGCCGGTTCAACGTCGGCTTTCCCGATTGACTCCTGCAGCCAGCCGTGAAGAGCGGCGAAGTCCGATCGCGCCGCCCGCTCCGAATGCGGCGACGGCTTCGCCGAACGCCGCGCCACCTCGAAATCGGCGAACAACCCGGCCAACGACGCATCCACGACGCGAACATTATCCAGCATCTGTGGCCGCCGAGCGGACCGTCCGTCGCCGGGCGGCGGTTCCGTCCGCCAAGGCGGTGGTTCCGGACGTCAGAGGAGATCGTGAAGAAGTTCCGACAGCCGGCCGCGGTTCCGATCCCCGTCGCGGTCGCAGCCGCAGTCCCGGTCGTGGCCGCCCGTGCCGTGCGGGGGAGTGCCGTCACGGTCGCAGGACGGTTCCGTGTCCTCGGAGCCCCCGCCGCATGGGGGTGTGCGGCCACAGCCGTCGTCGCCGCAGGGGGCGGGCTCCCCGCAGCGCCCGCCACACCGGGGCGGGTGGTCGTCACAGGCGCTCTCCCCGCAGGGCTTCTCGCCGCAGGGCTGGTCGTCACATGGCCGGTGGTGCCCGCAGTCTTCGCCGCATGGCGCTTCGCGGCGGCATTCGTCGCAGCCGTTCCCGCCCCGACAACAGGTGGCGCGGCCGGAGACGGTATGGCAGACCTGGTTGCTGATCTGGCGGTCATAGTCGCCCCGCGGGCTCGGACCCGACAGCATCGCCTGGTCGCAGATCCGGGCGCCGTCGGGGACGTCCGGAGGAACCCTGTAGCTCCGGGCGAAGCGGCCGTCGTTGGCGGTCGGTGACTCCCCGCCCTGCAGCGACCGGACGAGCCGGCCGTCGACCGCCACGCAGTCGAGGACCTTGTGGAGCTCGTCGTTCGACCAGTCGCCCGGCCGCCATGTGATCGAGACCGCGATGGTGTCCCCCGGTTGGACGTCGCGGTCGCCCGCCGGTTCGGTGTGCTTGGCCAGGTGGCCTTCGGGTGGTCGCCCGAAGGTGCGGTCGCAGCCGTAGAGCGCTTCGTCCTGGGGGGTATGACCGGCCGGGGTCCGGCGGTCTCCCTCGCGGCGGGCGTAGACCGGTCCTGCCTCCAGACCACCGACGAGCATCACGACGATGCCCGCGACGATCGCCATCACGCCGTGCTTTCGGCTGGCGCCGTTCACGTCCCTCACCCTCCCCGTCGGGTCGTTGAACGCCCAGTCCGCCGCCGCCCCACCGTCCCAGCTCCGGCCCCAGCCGGGAGGGAAGCATCCTGTAAGCGAAGACTTACCCTACGCCCTGGGCTGCGGACCGGCAACCCTCCTTTGCCGCCGCCGTTTCAGCCCGGGCGGACCAGGGCCGGGTTACGGTCCGTTGCCAGCGCCGACGACCACGAAGCCGACCGCGGTGGCGAACGCGCCGCCCCCTGCTGAGATGGCGGCCGAACGCCGCAACGTCAAGATGGACAATGACGGACCGTCGCCACCACGGCGGTCCGGGCGGACCGGGCGGACCGGGCGGACCGGGCGGCCGTGGCGTCGTCGTGGCGGCGGAAGAATCTGCTGCCACGACCGAGGAGGCACGCGATGGCGGCACCGACCAGGTCGGCTGTGGTCAACGAGATCATCGAGTCCTTCAGTGCCAAAGACCTCGGCCGGCTCCGGACACTGGTCCCACAACGACCTCCCGTCCTGACGATGCTCCAGCAGATCGGGGCCATATGACCGGCGGGTGACGGCTTGCAGACCGGGCCGGGCCACCCGGTCAGGGGTAGACGAACAGGGTGGGGAAATCGATGGCGAGGTCGGGGCGGTTGCCGCCGACGGCCAGTCAGCGTCGCTCGGTGTCACCCGACTCGGACGGGCTGTCCTGGCGGCGGCAGCTCGGCCGTTGATCCTGGCCGGGGCACCTTGACCGGTGCCGCGGGCTCAGCGCGGCCACTCTCCCCCTTAGGCGTCCCATCCCGGGCGCTACCTCACCCGTGCCGCCGCTTCCGTGACGGGGGAGCGGCTCAGGACGCTTCCGCCCAGCCCGCCAGGCGCAACCGCGGGTCGGTGAGGAGCAGGTCGCGGGCGGCCTCGGCGGCGGGCATCCCCTCGGCCACGACCCAGCTGAGCGTGCAGCGCACGCCGGCCGCGGGATGCTGGGCCAGGACGGCGTCGAGGACCTCGCGCAGGTCCTCCACCGTCGGGTTGTCGAAGCGGTCCCCGAGCTCGCTGTGGAAGGTGGCGAGGATCCCCGTCGAGAGCCGTTCCACGAGCAGCGTCAGGCGCACCGCCGACCGGTTCCGCAATGCGCCGACCAGGAGCGCCCCCACCTTCTTCAGCCGCCGCGGGTCGAGCTTGTTGCCGAGGAGCGCCGTCATCAGCTCCGTGGCGACCGGGGACGGCAGGCCCCGGAGGAGCCGGTCCATGTCATCGGCCGACAGCTGACCGACCGCGTCGGCCAGGAGCCCTGCACCCTCGGCCATCAGCTCTTCCTCACTCACCTGTTCCTCCCTGGGCGGACATGTCCGAACGGGCGCCGTCGCCGGCGCTGATCCGGCGATCGGTGACGCCCGACACTATTCGCTCTTCCGCCGAGGAGCGGACGTGACTCGAAAAGCCCGGTGCTGTGTCACCCGGCCGGCACCCGAGGGCTGATCCCGTGGTGATGCGTCGGTACGACCGGCGGTGCCGCCCCGTGCGCCGCTTCGCGGCCGGATGCTTCAGGGGCCGACGTGGGCAAGCCACCGGTCGTTCAGGGTGGCGATACTGAGCATGGCGCCGACCCCGTCGACGTGGAGCGGCTTGGCGAACCAGTAGCCCTGGGCGAAGTCGCAACCGAGCAGCCGGAGCTCGGCGACCTGTTCGTGGTGTTCGACGCCTTCGGCCACGATGGCCAGTTCCATGGTCTGGGCCAGCCCTATGATCGCCCGGGCCACCGTCGAGTCGCGGTCCTGGTCGGCGATGTCGTCGATGAAGGTCTTGTCCACCTTGAGGATGTCGATGGGGAGCCGGCGCAGGTAGCTGAGCGACGAGTAGCCCGTCCCGAAATCGTCGATGGCGATCTGCACCCCCAACGCCGCGAGGCTCTGCAGGCGGTCGACCACGACCGGACCTTCGTTGACCATGACACCTTCGGTGAGTTCAAGGATCAGGTTGGCCGGGTCGATCCGGGCCCGGGCCAGGGCCTCGGTGACGATGTCGACGATGTCGGGATGAAACAACTGGCTGGGCGACAGGTTCACCGACATGGAGAGCGGTGGGGCCTGGGGAAATCGGTCCATCCAGCGCCGCAACTGCTGGCACGCTTCGCCGAGTGTCCAGCTGCCGATCGTGGTGATGGCGCCGGTCTCCTCCACCACTGGCAGGAAGTCGCTCGGGCCGAGCAGGCCGCGGGTGGGATGCTGCCAGCGCAACAGCGCCTCGAATCCGCTGAGCCGGCCCGTGCGCAAGGCGAAGATGGGCTGATAATGCAGAGTGAATTCGCCCGCGTCGGCCGCGCCCCGAAGGTAATTCTCCGTTTCGATGCGCCGCATCACGGCGGCGTGCATGTCGGGCTCGAACCGCGCCACCCGGCCTTTCCCGTCGCTCTTGGCCTTGTACATCGCGACGTCGGCGTTGCGGAGCAGATCGTCCACCGTGTCGCCGGGGACGCTGAAGGCGATGCCGATGCTGGCGCCGACGGTGAGTTCCTTGCCCCGCAACACGAACGGAACGGCCAGCGCCGCCAGGAGCCGCTCACCCATCGCCACGGCGTCGTCCTCGCCGGCCATGTCTTCGGCGAGGACGGCGAACTCGTCGCCGCCGAGGCGGGCCACCGTGTCACCGGGCCGCACCACGACCCGCAGGCGCTCGGCCACCGTCGTCAGCAGCTCATCGCCGGCGGGATGGCCGAGGCTGTCGTTGACGTCCTTGAACTTGTCCAGGTCGACGAACAGAACGGCGGAGGTGGCGGGCCGACGCTGCGCCCGGGCCAGGGCGTGCCCGACACGGTCGCGGAACAGCCTGCGGTTCGGGAGGTGGGTCAGTGAGTCTTTGAACGACTGCTCCTCGTTGAAGCGCCACGCCACCACGCTGGCGATACTGGCGGCGAGCACGAAGCCACCATGAATCAACGCCCACTCGAAGGGGTGGGCGGTCGCCTCCGGGTGGTTGTAGACCGCCGAGGGGTCGAGCGTGCCGAGGACGGCATGGTGGATCACCACGAAGCC
>JAUZEX010000533.1 GCA_030838815.1 Actinomycetota bacterium | reverse complement strand
TCGTGCGGGACGGGATCGGGCTCATCATCACCGACCTCAACCTGCCCGACAGCCAGGGTCCCGCCACCGTCGGCTTCCTCCGCCGGGCGGCGCCCTATCTTCCCGTCATCGTCCTGACCGGTATCGACGACGTTCAGGTCGCCCTGGAGGCGATCAGGGCAGGGGCCGACGAGTACGTCGTGAAGGGTCGCTTCTCCGTTGATTCACTGGTCTGGCTCGTGCGGCTGGTGCTGGAGCGCCACCGCCGCCTGGCCGCCGGCCGGAACACCGGTACGTCCGGCCACCTCGCCGCCTTCCAGGACCTCCCCGCCCTCCAGGTCGTCGGGCGCCACCTGATCCATGTCGCCGAGCGGACCGGCCTGCACCTGGGGGTCGTCGTCCTGTCGGTCGAGGCCGCCCCCCGCGGCGAGTGGGCGGACTGGGAGCGGCTGCTCATCTGGGTCTGCGACCTTCTCGAGCGCACGCTGCGCCGCTGCGACGTCCTGTCCCGGACGGGCCGCAGCGAGTTGTCGGTCGTCCTCATCAGTGACGGCCCGCTCAGCGGGGCCGTCGATCGTCTCCGGGAGGCCATCGCCGACGGCGGCGCGGCCCCCTACGTCAGGGTCGGCTTCGCCGCCTACGACTCCGGCCAGGCTGCGACCTTGGACGCCCTGCTGGCCCAGGCCCGCCGGGACGCCCATCCCGTCCACGCGTAGAGCTTCGACCTACCGCAGCCGGCGTCGTCGCCGTCGTTGCGGGCCGTTCCCAACGAGACGTGCACGCGGACGTCAGTGTCCACGGCAACGTCACGCCTGAGCGGCCAGCGGCCGGCCGTACTCGGCGACGGCCCGGCAGGACCCGAGGAGCGAGGGGAGGAAACGCTCGGAGGCGGTAACGAAGGCGCCATGACCGCCGTCCACCTCGTGGAGCACCGCACCCGGGATGAGCCCGGCCAGTTCCCGTTGCCTCGCCGGCAGTATCAGGCGGTCCTGGCGGGTCAGGATCACGGCGGTGGGGACGTCGACGCCCGTGATCCAGTCCCGGGACGTGAAGCGGGAGACGGCGGCGGCGGCAGCCACGAAGGTCTCGAAGTTGCAACGTCCGAAGTCGCCGTTGAGCCACTGGCGGGCGGGATCGTCGACGTCGTGGGTGACGAAGGAGGTGGCCATGTCGAACCCGAGGCGGAAGATCGGCGGCACGGTACGGAGGGCGGCGGCGGTGGCGACGCCGGCCACGGCGGCGATCCGTTCCAACGGCCCGACACTGAAGTGGGCGGCTGTCGAACACAACACGAGGCCGGACACCAGCCGGGGATGCTGACGCCACAGGAGCTGGGCCACCGCGCCACCCATCGAGTACCCGACGGCGATGACCGGCCCCACCCCGAGCGTCACGATCAGCGCGGCGACGTCGTCGGCGCAGTCCTCCAGCCGGTACACGGATTCGTGGGGGATGCCGCCGCCGTGCCCCCGCAGGTCGAGGGCGACGACCGAGAAGCACCGGTTCAGGTCGCGGTACGACTCCGCCCAGGTCTGGTCGGCGGTGCCGGTCAGGCCGTGGAGGAGGACCACCGTCGGCGCCCCCGGCGGCCCGGGGAGGTAGCGCACGTACGGAGCGCCCCGGCCGGTGAGCTCGACGCGGGTTCCCGGAGGGAGGACCCACCGCCCGTTGGGACGGATCGGAGCAGGTTGCCGAACTCTGACGAGCACCCGAGCCATGGGTGGCCCCTCCCGCTGTGCCGGAATCCGGCGTGTCCCCGATCGTGGGGGATTCGGCTGAACTACACCTGTTCCGTCCCTGAGGCTGACCTGATCCCCCGCCTTCGTCAGGGAAGAAATAAGCGAACCGTCAGACGCTCTTCAGCCCCTCCGCAGTCTCGGGCCGTAAGAAGAGACGGCAGGGATCTTCCGGATCGATCCGGAGACCCGAGCAAGGAAGGAAGGGCAGCATGACGGACATTGCGTCGCCCATCGATCTCGAACCCGGGCTCGGGGAATCAACCGACATCGAGGTCATCACCGAACCCTCCCGGGGCCCGCTGCTGGCCCGCCAGCCTTTCGCCGGCATCGCCGGACTCGCCATCGTGGCGGGATTGGTCGCTCTTGTCGGCATCGCCCCCGGTGGCCCGCAGACGGCACTGCAAGTCTCCATCCCCCTGGTCACCTACTCGCTGTCCATGCTCGTGATGGTGGTCCTCTGGTGGGGACGGTGGCCCACCGACCGGCTGAGCCGCCCGCTGAGCGGGCTCGTGAACACTTTGCTGGTGGCGGGCGGTTCCTTCGCCCTGGCCGTCGCCGGGCAGGCCATCGTCGGGAAGGTCGATTTGGACGGGATGTTCTCCCAGACGCCCGACCTGGCCGGTGGGCACCTCTTGGGATTCCCCTTCACCTTCCCGTTGGCCGGGCTGGTGTTCGTGGCGATGGTGCAGATCACGCTCGTGAACGAACGTAAACCTTTCGACCGGCTCGGCCGGGTGGCGTCCGGTCTGGCCGCTCTGGCCACGTCTTGCGTCGTCGCCGTGATCGCCTACGGATTGCTGGCCAACTGGAACGCCATTCCGGCGAC
>JAUZEX010000507.1 GCA_030838815.1 Actinomycetota bacterium | reverse complement strand
CCCAGGTACTTCGTGTGCAGGAACCGCTCGAACGCCTCGGCGGCGTTGAGCCGTTCGAGGATGCGGCGCTTGTCGGAGAGCGGGACGTCGACCCGGGCCCCTTCCACCTGCTGCTGGATCCACTCCTTCTGGTCCGGCTCCTGGATGTGCATGTACTCGATGCCGACCGTACGGGAGTAGGCGTCGCGCAGCACGCCCAGGATGTCGACCAGCTTCATCGTCTTGGAGCCGGCCAGACCACCGGTGGCGAAGGTCCGCTCCAGGTCCCAGATCGTGAGCCCGTAATGGATCGGGTCGAGCTCGATCGGCGTGCGGGCACTCTTGCGGCCGAGGGGGTCGAGGTCGGCAATGAGGTGGCCGCGGACCCGGTAGATGTTGATCAGCTGCAGGACCCGGGCCTGCTTGTCGACCTCGTCCTCGGCATCGTGGTCGGGGTTGCTGTCGCGCTTCCAGCGGGCCGGCTCGTAGGGGACCCGGAGGCTGGCGAAGACCTCGTCGTAGAAGCCGTCCGCGCCGAGCAGGAACTCGTGGACGTAGCGGAGGAACTCCCCCGACTCGGCGCCCTGGATGATGCGGTGGTCGTAGGTCGAAGTCAGGGTCACGACCTTGCCCAGTCCGAGATGGGCCAGGGTGCGGGGGTCGGCTCCCTGGTATTCGGCCGGATAGTCGATGGTGCCGACTCCGATGATCGCCCCCTGGCCCGGCATGAGGCGGGGGACGGAGTGGACGGTCCCGATCGTGCCCGGGTTCGTGAGGGTGACGGTCGTGCCGGCGAAGTCGTCGGCGCCGATCTTGCCGCCGCGGACACGGCGGATGAGGTCCTCGTAGGCGGCGAAGTAGCCGTCGAAGTCGAGGGTGTCGGCGGCCTTGATGTTCGGCACCAGGAGGCTGTGGGAGCCATCGGACTTGGCCACGTCGACCGCGAGGCCCAGGTTGACGTGGGGATGGCGGATCACACCCGGCTTCCCGTCCACCGTGGCGAAGCTCGAATTCAGCACCGGCATCTTCAGCAGGCCCCGCACGATCGCCCAGCCGATGAGGTGCGTGAAGCTGATCTTGCCCTGGCGCTGGACCCGGACGAGGTAGTTGTTGGCCACCCGCCGGTTGACCTCCAGCAGGCCGGCCGGGACGACGCGGGCCGACGTCGCCGTCGGCACGGAGAGGCTGGCCTCCATGTTCTTGACGATGAGCGCGGCAGCGCCCCTGAGCGGGACGGGCGTGCCCCCGTCGGTCGCGGCACCCGGCGCCGGCGGCGCCGGCGGTGCCGCCGATGCGGCCGGTGCCGCTGCTGACGCCGATGCCGCCGGTGTCGGCGCCACAGGTGCCGCCGATCCGCTGGGTGCTGCCGATCCGCTGGGTGCTGCCGATCCGCTGGGTGCTGCCGGTGACGCCGGTGCGGCCGATCCGCTGGGTGCTGCCGGTGACGCCGATGCCGCCGGTGCCGCCGATCCGCTGGGTACCGCCGGTGCGGCCGCAGGCGCGGTGGCGGCCGGTGGCGGCGCTGCGTCGCCATTGCCGGGGGCTGCGGTCGGGAGTCTCGGCCTGTAGTCGGCGAAGAAGTCCTGCCAGCTCTCGGCCACCGAGGCCGGATCCTCCAGCCACTGGCGGTAGATCTCCTCGACGAGGCCCACGTTGGGCCCGAAGTCGCCCTCGAGTCGCCCGGCAGTCGTGACGTCGTCTGCAGCCATGGATCTCAGCTCCTCAACAGCTCGGCCACCTGGAAGGCGAGGTCGAGCGACTGGCGGGCGTTCAAGCGGGGATCGCACATCGTCTCGTAGCGTTCCACGAGATGGTCTGAGCGAACCTCGTCCGACCCGCCGAGACACTCGGTGACGTTGTCGCCGGTCAGCTCGATGTGGATCCCACCGGGCCACGACCCCTCGGCCCGGTGGACGGCGAAGTAGCCCCGGATCTCCTCCATGACGTCCACGAAGTTGCGGGTCTTGTAGCCGTTGGGACTGGTGTAGGTGTTGCCGTGCATGGGATCGCAGGCCCACACGACCGGGTGGCCGGCGCTCCGCACGGCCTGCAGCAGGGGCGGCAGGGCGTCGCGAACCCGCCCCGCTCCCATGCGGGCGATGAGCACCAGCCGGCCCGGACGGCGCTGCGGGTCGAGGCGGCCGCACAGCGCCACAGCTTCCTCGGCCGTGGTCGTGGGCCCGAGCTTCACCCCCACCGGGTTGTGGATCCCGGACAGGAACTCGATGTGGGCGCCGTCGGGATCGCGGGTCCGCTCGCCGGCCCACAAGAGGTGGGCGGAGCAGTCGTACCAGTCGCCGGTCAGGCTGTCCTGCCGGGTGAGCGCCTCCTCCCAGCCGAGGAGCAGCGCCTCGTGCGACGTCCAGAAGTCGACCTGGTGGAGCGCCGACTCCTTGCCGAGATCGATCCCGCAGGCGGCCATGAACCGCAGCGCCCGTTCGATCTCGCTGGCGATCACCTCGTAGGTGAGGCCCTCGGGGCTGGCGGCCACGAACTCCTGGTTCCAGGCGTGCACCTGGTGCAGGTCGGCGAACCCGCCCTTGGTGAAGGCCCGCAGCAGGTTCAGCGCCGCCGCCGACTGGTGGTAGGCGTCGACGAGCCGGCTCGGGTCGGCCTGGCGGGCCTCCGCCGAGAAGACGGGGTCGTTCACGATGTGGCCCCGGAACGACGGCAGCTCCACACCGTCACGGATCTCGGTGGCCGACGAGCGCGGCTTGGCGAACTGGCCCGCGATCCGGCCCACCTTCACCACCGGCACGCCCGAGCCGTAGGTCATGACCACCGCCATCTGGAGGATCACCCGCAGCTTGTCCCGGATGGCGTTGGCCGAGAAGTCGAACGACTCGGCGCAGTCACCGGCCTGGAGGAGCACGGCCTTTCCCTCGGACACCGCCGCCAGCGAGCTCGAGAGGGCGCGCGCTTCACCGGCGAAGACGAGGGGCGGCAAGCGTCGCAAACGTTCGAGCGCGATCGCCAGCGCGTCGGCATCGGGCCATTCCGGTTGCTGGGCGGCGGGCCAGGCCCGCCACGAGCCCGGCGACCACGCGGGCCGCTCCGGTTCGGGGGCTTCACCAGCCTCCCCCGTTGCCACTTCGAGGCTGTCCAAACGGGCTCCCGGCGACTACAGGTACTGGCCCATGGTCAGCCCCGACCCCGGTCCCTGCTGGCCGGGGGGCAAGGCCTTCCGCCGCATCTGCTCCAGCTGCTGCTGGGCCATCATCTGCTGCGTCATCATCGTGGCCTGGATGCCGTGGAACAGGCCCTCCAGCCACCCGACCAGCTGGGCCTGGGCGATCCGGAGCTCGGATTCGCTCGGGGTGCCGTCGTCGAACGGCAGCATGACCTCGCCGAGTTCCTCCTTCAGGTCGTCGGACAGGACCTGGCTCAACTCGGCCAGGGACCGCTCGTGGATTTGACGGAGACGTTGGCGGCCGGCTTCGTCGAGCGACGCCTGGCGCACCTCCTCCAGCATGCTCTTGACCATGGTGGCGATACGGATGAGCTTCGAGGGCTGGGAGACCGCCTCCCGCTCGGGGCTCTCGTCGGCATCGTCGCCGGCCGCGGCGTGGTTGTCATCAGCCGGGGGCAGCACCTCCACGAGGGGCGACGGGGTCGTGGGGTCGGCGGAGGCAGAGCTGGTATCGGTCACGTGACTGGCTCCCTGCATCGAAACATCGGGCATCGGTCGCGGCGGCCCGGGATCGCCCTCAGAGCATAGGCGGGGGCCGCCGATTCTCAGCCGGGGCCGAGCCCGGCCGTACATGGTCCCGCTACCCAACCTGTAACGCTTTGCCCCACCGGAGCGTTCTAGACGCATAGTGGTGTTCTGCCACCCAGAGTGGCATCGTGCCCCGTCGCTCCCGGAGACGGGCGCCCAACCTCCACTGCTGGGGAGAACCTATGCGCCGCGTGCTTTCACGCGCCCCGATCGGCCTGCTGTGCGTCACTGTCCTCGGGGCGGTGCTGACGGTGCTGCCTCCCGGCCCCGCCGGCGCCGCCACCGCCACGGTGACCGTCGCCCCCGACGGCGACGCCACCGTCGCCCAGGCGACGCCCGCGACCAACATGGGATCGGATCCGACACTGCAGGTCGACCAGTCGCCCGGCGTCCTCCAGAGCTACCTCCACTTCACCCTCGGGGGTGTGACGGGCTCCGTCACCTCGGCCTGGCTGCGCCTGCGGGTCGTCAACGCCTCGGTCAACGGCCCGGCCGTCTACCCCACGGACCCCGGCTGGACCGAGGCGGGCATCACCTGGGCAACCAAACCCGCCCCCACCGGCCCGGCCGCCGCTGATGCCGGCGCCCTCTCGGCCAACGCCTGGGTCGAGTACGACGTCACGTCCCTCGTCCACGGTGACGGTCCCTACGCCTT
>JAUZEX010000500.1 GCA_030838815.1 Actinomycetota bacterium | reverse complement strand
TGACCGTCGAGGTGCTCACCGAAGGGGTGCACTCCGGGATGGCGGGCGGCGTCGTGCCGTCGTCGTTCCGGGTGCTGCGCCGGCTCCTCGACCGGGTGGAGGACTCCGCCACCGGTCGGGTCCTCGTCGACGCCCTCCACGTCGACATCCCGGCGGACCGCCTCCGACAGATCGCCGACGTCGCCGGCGACCTCGGCGACCTCACGGCCACCTACCCCTGGGCCCCGGGGGTCGAGCCGCTCGGGACGGACAACGCCGACCGCCTCCGGGCCCGGACCTGGGAGCCGGCCCTGGAAATCATCGCCGCCGAGGGCCTGCCCTCGCTCCAGAACGGCGGCAACGTACTGCGGCCGAAGACCACCGCCGGCCTGTCGTTCCGGCTGCCGCCGACCTGCGACGCCGCCACCGCCGCCCGGGCCGTGGAGGAGATCCTGCGGGCCGACCCGCCCCACGGCGCCGTCGTCACGGCCGAGGCCACCACCGCCGAGGGTGGCTGGGCCGCCCCGCCGCTGGCCCCCTGGTTGGCGGCGGCGCTCGACGGCGCCTCCCGGGCCGCCTTCGGGGCCGACCCGCGCTACGTCGGCGAGGGCGGCACGATCCCCTTCATGGGCATGCTCGGGCGCTCCCTGCCCGAGGCCCAGTTCGTCATCACCGGCGTCCTCGGCCCGGGCAGCAACGCCCACGGCCCCAACGAGTTCCTCCACATCCCGACCGCCGAAAAGGTCACCGAGGCGGTCGCCCACCTCCTCGACGCCCACGCCCGGAAATAACGGGCAAACCGCGTCATCCGCGCCCACTTCGCCGACCGCGTCGAGCATCCTCATAGGGTCGGAGCCGATCATCTCGGCCTCGCTGGGGAAGGCATCACTGGGGAAGGGACGAAGTGGACGAGGTGACGGCGTATCGGAAGCGGCGTCGCGCCAGCGCGCTGGTGGCCACGACCGTCGTTCTCGGAGCCGGGTTCGGCGTCATCGCCGCCCTGCCGGGAGCGGGCCCGACTGGCCCCCGCCAGGTCACCTTGACCCAGGTGCCGCCGCCCGGGGCGGCGAAGGCCGGCTCCGACGCCGGTGCCGCCCCGGCCACCGACGCCGCCGAGAGCGCCGCTCCGATCGGTGGTGTCGCCACGGCCGCCGAGGACCCGCCGGCCACCACCTCGGCCACGGGTGCCGCGGCCAAGGCGGCCACCACCCGGCCGAGGTCCTCCGCCCCCACCGCCACGAACACGATCCCGACCGGCACCGTCGAAGAGCGCGGCGCGGCGGCCGTCGCCCTGATCACCTATCCGTGGCCGCGGACCGGGTACTCCATCATCTTCACCGGCCCCAACGACGGCCTCCTCGGCCTCACCGACCCGAACAGCAAGCGGACGACGATCTACATCCGCCCCACCCAGTCCATCAAGGACATCGCCCGCGTCCTCGCCCACGAGATCGGGCACACCGTCGACTTCACCATGACCACCGACGCCGAACGGGCCGAGTACCGCCGGATCAGGGGCCTCGACAACCGGGCCTGGTACCCCAACTGCAACGGGTGCTCCGACTACGCCTCGCCGGTCGGGGACTGGGCCGAGACGTTCGCCTACTGGTTGCTGGGCGACGGCAGCTTCGCCTCCGAGCTGGCGCCCAAGCCCACCGCCGCCCAGTTGACCGCGCTGACCCCGCTCTTCACCGCTGACCCCGCGGCCGTGACACCGACGCCGACGCGGCCGCCGACCACCACGACGACGGCCACGACGGCCCCCCGGCCCACGGCTCCCCGGGCCGTGACCCCTCGGTCCACGACCCCCAGGCCCCCGACCACGAGACCGACGACCACGACGACGCGGCCGACGACCACGACGACGAGGCCGACGACGACAACGACGAGGCCGACGACGACAACGACCGGGCCGACGACCACGACCACCGGACCGACGACCACGACCACGCGGCCTACGACCACGACGACCACGCGGCCCACGACCACAACCACAGCGAATTCCGGCACCGGTCCGACATCCCCGTAGAACCGGGTGCTGTAGGCGACGCCGGCCGTAGGAGCGCCCGCCCGGTTCCGGTAGCCCCGGTGGCGCGCGGTTCGGTGAAGGCGCCGGGGCCGGCCGGTCAGGCGTCGAGGAGTATGGCGATCCTGTCGACGATCGTTCGGAGGGGGGTGCCGGATCCGAACACCCCGCTCACGCCCATCTCGGCCAGGGCCGGTTCGTCGGACGGGGGGATCGTGCCGCCGATCACGACCGGGACGCCATCGGCGCCGGCCGACCGCAGCCCCTCGAGCACCAGGCGGCACTCCTCCAGGTGGTTGCCCGACAGGGACGACAGGCCGACCAGCGCCGGGTCCTCCTGGACGACCGCCGCCACCAGCTGGTCCGGCGTGGCGTGGCCGAGGTAGACGACCTCCATGCCGGCGTCGCGCAGGGCGTGGGCCACGACGATCACGCCCCGCCAGTGGGCGTCCATCCCGAGCTTGGCCACCACGGCCTTGCCGCTCAGCGGGGCGGGCCCGGCGGGCGCTACCACAGCGGGAAGTGCCAGCGGCCGAGCCGGTCCCGCAGGACCGTGCCGATCTCGCCCAGGGTGGCGTCGGCGGCCACGGCGGCCAGCACCGACGGCATGACGTTGACGCCGTCGGTGCAGGCCGAGCCGAGCGTGTCGAGCGCCGACGCCACCGCCGTGTCGCTCCGGCGGGCCCGCACGGCGTCGATCCGCCGCCGCTGCGCCTCCAGCGCCCCCGGCGGCAGCGAGAAGGGCTGGACCTCGACGTGCCCGAGGCCGTCGCCGTCGTCGTCGAGCCCGGCGTTGATGCCAACCACCAGGCGGCGCCCGTCCTCCAGTTTCTGCTGGTCGGCGAAGGCCCGCTTCGACAGCTCGGTGTGGACCCAGGCCGCCTCGGTGGCCGCCACCAGCCCGCCGAGCCCCTCGATCCGGTCGACCAGCGCCCCGACCCGCTCCTCCATGGCGTCGGTCAGGTGCTCGACCAGGTAGCTGCCGCCCAGCGGGTCGGCGCTCCCGGCCACGCCCGTCTCCCACAGGAGGACGTGCTGGGTGTGC
The DNA here is from genome assembly GCA_030838815.1 of Actinomycetota bacterium. Classification (GTDB taxonomy): domain Bacteria; phylum Actinomycetota; class Acidimicrobiia; order IMCC26256; family BP-133; genus BP-133. The sequence goes on along the minus strand of JAUZEX010000500.1, from coordinate 2,832 downwards.
AGGGCGATGAAAGCGGCGTGCTCGCTGGGGATCGACAGCGCCTCGTCGTAGGCGTCGACGTGGAGCGACTGCGTGCCACCCAGCACGGCGGACAGCGCCTGGATGGCGCTCCGGGCGATGTTGAGGTGCGGGAGCCGGGCGGTCATGGTGACGCCCGACGTCTGGACGTGGAAGCGGAACTTCTGCGCCGCCGGGTCGGTCACGCCCAGGTCCTCGGCCACGAACCGGGCCCACATCCGGCGGGCGGCGCGGAACTTGGCGATCTCCTCGAAGAAATCGGCGTGGGCGTCGAGGAAGAACGAGATCTTCGGCAGCGCCACCTCCGGCGCCAGGCCCCGGCCGATGAGCTCCCGGGCCGCGGCCCGGCCGTGGGCCAGCGTCAGGGCCAGTTCCAGGGGGGCGTCGGCGCCGGCCTCCCGGTAGTTGTAGCCAGTCACGCTGATGGGGTTCCAGCGGGGGAGCTCCCGGGCGCAGTACTCGGCCACGTCGCACTCGACCCGGAACGACGCCGCCGGCGGCAGCGCCTCCGGGGCGATCGTGATGGCCGTCTCCATGAGGAAGTCGTTCTGGCTCGTGCCGGCCAACGCCCGCCGGTCGTACCCCCGCCGCTCGGCCGCGGCGAGGTACATGGCCAGGTGGGGGGCGGCCCCGACCGGCTGCGACGACACCAGCGACACGCTGACCCGATCGAGCGGGATGGCGGTGAAGAGGTCGTCGAAGTCGTCGGCGACGTCGACGGCCACGCCGCCCCGCCCGACATCGGACGCCGCCCGGGCGTCGTCGGAGCCGACCGCCCGCAGGCTCGGGTAGTCGAACACGCCGTTGATCCCGGTGGCGCCCTTGTCGAGCAGCATCCGGTAGCGCTTGTTGGTGTCGGCGGCGGTGGCGAAGCCGGCCAGTTGGCGGAACGTCCACGGCCGGGTGCGGTACATCTGGGGATGGATCCCCCGGGTGAAGGGGTACTCCCCGGGCCGGCCGAGGCGCTCGTCGAGGCCCGGCGCCACGTCGGACGGGCCGGCCGCGGCCGGCATCGGGATCCCGGAGGCAGTGGTTTGCATCGGGGGAGGCAGGTGAGGCTCCCCAGTGTGGTCGCTCATCGCCGCTTTCCTACCCGATCACCGGCCGGCGGCCCACAGCGAGCCGGCCACGGCCAGGGCGGAAACGACCCCGGCCACCGCCACCCCGTCGATCACCGACCGGCGCGTCGTCGGCACCCGCAGCATGAACGCGCCCACCAGGGACCCGCCGACCAGGCCGCCGAGGTGCCCGCCGATGGAGATTCCCGGAATCACGACGGTCAGCACCAGATTGACCACGATCAACCCGCCGACGCCGCTGTGCCAGACGTTGACCCCCCGCTGGTGGAGACCCACGGCCGTCGCCCCCAGCAGCCCGAACACGGCCCCCGAGGCCCCGCCGGTGAGGGCGTGGGGGGAGAGCAGCAGCGCCCCGAACGACCCCGCCAGCAGGGCGGCCACGTACAGGGAGGCCGTTCGTACCGGCCCCAGCGCCGGCTCCAGCATCTCGCCGAACCGGTACAGGATCACCATGTTGAACAGGATGTGGATCGCGCCGTAGTGGATGAAGCCGGAGGTGAGCAGCCGGTAGAGTTCCCCCTGATGGACGTACGTGGCGGTCAGCGCCAGCCGGGTGGTGAGCTGGCTCGCTCCGTCGCCGGTGAGGCTCCCCCCGGGCGACAGCGAGGTCAGCAGGAAGACGGCCACATTGATGCCCACGAGGGTCTTGGTCACGACGGGGCCGGCACCGGCGGCCCGCTGCCGCACGCGCTGGGCGGCGGGCGGTCGGGCCGCCCGGACGCACTCGAAGCAGTGGGACCCGACCGTCGCCTCGCGCAGGCACTCGGGGCAGGCCGGCCGGCCGCACCGGGTGCAGGACCGGCCCGTGGGGCGGTCGCGATGATGGAAGCAGGTGGTGGTATCGACAGCCAGAGACTCTACGGCCCGAAAATCGGACATAGACCGCGAACGAGGCGGAGCCGGGCTCCTTCCACAGAAGGTTCCCAGGATTCGCGCCGAAACTGCCGCCATGGGTAAAGCATCGACGAAGAAGCGGGTTCAGCGCGCCGGAGGCGTGAAGAAGAAGAACCTCCGGGGGAAGCGGACGCCGTACGGGTTCTACGCCCTGATCGGGGTCCTGCTGGTGGGCGGGATCGGCGGGATCGCCCTGACCCGGAGCAGCAAGGCCGGCGCCGACAACTCGCATCCGAACCTGGCCGACCACTGGCACACCGCCTACGCCGTCGACATCTGCGGCACCCTCCAGCCCAACATGGCCCAGCCCGCCAACCTGATCGGCCTCCACACCCACACCGACGGTCTGATCCACGTCGAGCCCTACGTCACCGGCTCGATCCTCGACCGGGGCGCCAACGCCACCCTGGCCCGTTTCGCCGAAGGCGAGCCGGGCTTCAAGCTGAGCTCCACCGAGGTCCAGGTGCCCGGCGGCCAGCTGAAGAAGAACGGCGACCACTGCGACGCCAACGTCGCCCAGGTGACGATCCGGCAGTGGCCCGACGCCAACGCCAGCGCCTTCAAGGACTACACGAACCCGAAGGACGTGAAGATCACCGACGGCGGCGCCCTCACGATCGCCTTCGTCCCGGCCGGGACCGACATCCCCAAGCCGGCCACCATCCCGAACCTCGCCAACCCGAACGCCGGCGAGGGCGGCGGCATGCCGACCTCGCCGGACGGGACGACGCAGCCCTAGAACCGCTAGAAGTCAGCGTTCTTCGGCGTGCGGGGGAACGGGATCACGTCCCGGATGTTGGCCATGCCGGTGGCGTAGATGATCGTCCGCTCGAAGCCCAGC
>JAUZEX010000458.1 GCA_030838815.1 Actinomycetota bacterium | reverse complement strand
CGGCCCAACCGGCGTTCGATTTCCGCTGGATCCCGGCAGACGAACGCCAGAACGCCCGCCCCGCCAGTCCCGCCCAACCGGCGTTCGATTTCCGCTGGATCCCGGCAAACGAACGCCAGAACGCCCGCCCCGCCACTCCGGCCCAACCGGCGTTCGATTTCCGCTGGAACCCGGCCAACGAACGCCGGAATGGCCCGCCGGAGGGGCTCGCCGAGCAACCGCCGTTCCTCACCGCGCCCACAGCGCGGTCAGGAACGCCAGAATGGCGGGCCACGACGCGCGGCGAGGGCGTGGAGCGGGCCCTGGCCGCCGGGGCGCGGAGGGAGGGCTCGTGGCGGACGAATGGCTGCGGACGGGGATCGGGCGGTCGACGCCCGACGCCATCACGGTGCGGGGCCGGGACCTGGCCACCGAGCTCATGGGGAAGGTCACCTTCACCGAGCTGGCCTTCTTCCTCACCGCCAACCGGATGCCATCGCCCGGCGAGGCCCGCCTGTTCGATGCCGCCCTGGTCGCCCTGGCCGACCACGGCCTGACGCCCAGCGTCCTGGCCGCCCGCCTCACCTGGACGGGCGCCACCGAGTCGCTCCAGGGGGCCGTGGCCGCCGGCCTCCTCGGCGCCGGCAATGTCTTCCTCGGCGTCGTCGAGGACACCGCCCGCTTCCTGGCCGCCATCCTCACCCGCCCCCCGCCCGCCCCCACGGACGCCGCCCCCTCGGACGCCGCCCCCTCGGACGCCGCCCCCTCGGACGCCGCCCCCTTGGACGCCGCCCCCTCCGACGCCGCCCTCTCCGACGCCGGCCCGTCCGAGGAAGTCCGCCGCGCCGCCGAGGCGGCGGTGGGGGCGGAGATCACCGCCGGACGGCGGATCCCGGGGCTCGGGCACCCGACCCACAAGGTCGAGGACCCCCGCACGCCGCGGCTGTACGCCATCGCGGCCGAGGCGGGGATCCCGACGCCCCACCTCGACCTGCTCCGCCTCGTGGCCGAGGCCCATGCCGCGGCGACGGGCAAGGTCCTGCCGATCAACGGGGCCGGTGTGGCCGGCGCCGCCTGGGCCGACCTGGGATTCCCGCCGGAAATCATCCGGGGCTTCGCCCTCCTGGCCCGGACCGCCGGCCTGATCGGCCATCTCGCCGAAGAGATGGAGCACCCGATCGGGCTCCGCCTGTGGCAGGACGTCGAACACCGGGCGACCTATACCGGCTCACGCCGGCCCTGTCGGGGGGACACCCCCCAGCCCCCGGGCCACACCGCCGAGCCCTGATCGCCCCGTGGCCGAGAACGAACCGATCGTCGTGGTCATCGTCGACGACCACGGGCTGTTCTCCCGGGGCCTCGAGCTGCTCCTCGCTGCCGCCTCGGAGGGTCGCATCAGGGTGGCGGGGAGGACGGAGAACGCCGACGAGGCCCTGGCCCTCGTCCGGCGGCACCGACCCTCGGCGGCCCTCGTCGACCTGGCCATGCCGCCCCCCGGCGGCGTCGGCGCCATCCGGGAGATCGCCCACCACTACCCGGAGGTGCGGATCCTGGCCGTCTCGGGCACCGACGACCGGGGCCTCGCCCTCGAGGCGCTGGCCGCCGGCGCCCACGGGTTCATCCCGAAGTCGTCCGATCCGGACGTCCTGGTGCCGCCACTGCTCAGCCTCGGCGGCGGACTGTCCGTCCTCCCCACTTCGCTGCTCCAGGCCCTCGTGGAGCTCCGGGCCACCCGCCGGCCGGCCCTCCTGGCCCGGCTCGACGACGAGGACATCGAGCTCTGGCGCCTCGTCGCCCGGGGGCTCGAGAGCCTGGAGATCGCGGAGCGGATGTTCGTGTCGGAGCGGACCGCCAAGCGGATGGTCGCCTCGCTGCTGCGCAAGCTCGAGGTCGCCAACCGGGTGGAAGCCGCCCTCGTGGCCGGCCGGGTCGGGCTCCTCGACGAGGAGGACGAGGACGGGGAAGGCTGACCCGCTCGGGTCACGGCTTGGCCCGGAGCGGCCTGGCCCGATCCCGGCGGCCGTGGTGAACTGACGCTCGGAAGCCGGACGGACCAGGGGGGTCGCCATGGCGGTGTTCAAGGACGAGGCCGAGGTGTACCGGTACACCGGCGGGATCTTCGAGGAGGCGCTGGCCGACCCGGTGGTGGGCGAGAAGTTCGCCGAGTCGGGCGTGATCCTCAAGGTCACCCACACCGAGCCCGACGCCGTCTTCACCGTGGACATGCCGTCGAAGAAGGTCCTCTACGGCGACGACGCCCGCAACGGCCCCAAGCCGATCGTCGAGATGATGATGAAAGCCGACGTCGGCCACCGCTTCTGGCTCGGCAAGGTCAACATCTCCCTGGCCCTGGCCAAGGGCGAGATGCGGGCCAAGGGACCCGTCCCGAAGATCCTCAAGCTGGTGCCGATCGCCAAGAGCCTGTTCCCCCGCTACCGGGAGTTGCTGCTCAAGAACGGCCGCTCGGACCTCGTGGAGGACTGACGGAACCATGGCCGATCTTCGGGACACCATCGCCAAGCTCGACCCGCCGCCGCTCGCCACCCACGGCCGGGAGGAGGAGCTCTGCGCCGCCTACGAGGCGGCCTTCGAGGAGGACCGCAAGACCTGGATCGAGATCGCCACCCCGGCCGTCGAGCGGCTGGAGCGGGGCTCGTTCTCCCTCGAGTGGATGAACACCGACGGCGGCTCCTGGGGCACCAAGGTCAAGCCGTCGTCCCGGGGCCTGACCTTCATGGACTGCAACCGGCCCAAGGCCTACGGCACGGTCGCCGACTCGGTCCCGGACCACCACCGCAACCTCACGCCCCGGGGCTCGATCCGCGACCCCTACAAGGACCAGCTGCCCGTCTACGACGACTTCGTCGTGACTGAGAAGTGGGACCTGTGGGCCGACAACGTCTCGACGCTCTATGAAGAAGCGAAGGCCCGGCAGTGGAACGCCACCAA
>JAUZEX010000445.1 GCA_030838815.1 Actinomycetota bacterium | reverse complement strand
CGGCGCTGGTCGAGCTGTGCGGCCGCTTCGGCATCACCGGGGGGACGACCCGCGTCGCGCTGTCCCGCATGGTGGCGGCCGGCGAGCTGGCCGCCGACGACGGGCACTACCGGCTGGTGGGGCAAGCCCTGCTGTCCCGCCAGCGGGCCCAGGACGCCGGCCTGGATCCGCCGGTCGATCCCTGGGCCGGCGGCTGGCGCATGGCCGTCGTCGTCAGTGCCGGCCGGGCGGCTGCCGAGCGGGTCGAGCTGCGCCGCGCCTTCGCCGACGCCCGCTTCGCCGAGTGGCGCGAGGGCGTCTGGCTGCGGCCGGACAACCTGGCCCGCCCGGGACACCCCGGGGCGCTGCTGGCCGAAGCGCCCGTCCGATGGCTCACGGCCCAACCGGAGGGCGACCCCCTGTCCCTGGCCGGGGAGCTGTGGGACCTGCGGGGCTGGGTCGCCCGCGGCACCGCCCTCCTGGCCGCTGCTCCCGAGGAACCCGGCGATCTCGTGGCCGCCCCGCCGGAATGGGCGGCGTCGGTCTTCGCCGCCGCCGCGGCCGCGGTCAGCTTCCTCCGCACCGATCCGCTCCTGCCCGAGCCGCTCGTCCCACCGGACTGGCCCGCCGGGCCGCTCCGGGCCCGCTATGCGGTCTACATCGACGCCATCCAGGCCCTGGTGCGCCACCTGTCCGGCGGAGAGCCCCGAGCGGAGCGAGGGATGGCTCCGCCGGACTAGCAGCCGGGCGGGAGGCTGCAGTGCCGGGAGCTCCGGCCGTCGTACTGCCGCTCGGGATCGAAGCGGATGAGGCTCATGTGCTCGGGGCTCGACCACCGCAGCCGCACGGTCTCGCCGGCATCTCGGTAGGCACCGAGGAAGGCGAGCAGCTGGTCACAACGGCGCCCGAACGCCTTGTAGCCCGGCGACCAGACCAGCCAGACGTTGTGGTTCGGCCCGGCCCGGCTGAGTAACTGGGAGGCGAAGTCCGGCACCGGCGTGTGGCGGATCGTGGTGGCGTAGTCGACCCAGTCGACGAACTGCGGCGCCTGGGCCTTGGGATAGGTGAGCTGGGTCAGGCCGAGCGAGGCGGGGAGCATCCGGCTCACCGACGGGCCGAGCTGGTCGGGGCAGTAGGCGACGACGTCGCCCGCCTGGGCCGAGGTCCGCAGGTGGCGGGCGACGGTGGCCGCCTGGGTCCGCTCGTACTGCATGATCGGTCGCAGGCCGAGCGTGCTCAGGGCGGCCATCACCACCAGGGCGCCGACGCGGAGGCGGGCGTCGCCGAAGGACGCCACGCCGATGGCGATGAGGATGATGACGCCGGGGAAGATCACCGAGGCGTAGCGGGGGACGTAGGCCTGGCCGGTCAGGCGGGAGACGCCGACGGCCAGGAGGAGCCCGCCGAAGGTGATGAGCGCCAGCGTGCGGGCCGGCTCCCGGCCCACGAGGTCGATCTCGAACCGGCGGCGACCCACGGCCCGCCCGAAGACGGCCAGGGCGATGAGTCCCTCGGCCAGGAGGAGGGGGACGGGCCCGGCGTCCCGGTACCCGGAGGTGAGCACCCCGAGCGTGTCGATGACCGTCCGCAGGCCGCGGCCGGTGCTGCCCCAGGGAGCCCCGGTGTGGGCGCTCTGGTAGAGGAGGACCGGGACCCAGGGGAGGAACAGGAGGCTGCCGGCCACCATGGCGGCCAGGGCCCGCCGGGCGGCGGCCCGCTCCTCGCCCTTCCAGGCGTACCACAGCAGGACGACGCCGACGGCGGCCACCGTGTAGAGGGCGTAGTAGTGCGTGAGCAGCAAGGCGCCCGAGGCGAGCGCCACGGCCACGGTGAGGCCGGGGGAGGAGGGCCGCTCGAGCAGGTTGGCCAGGGCGAGGCCGCCGGCCAGCACGAGGAACATGGCCATCGAGTACATCCGCGCTTCGGTGGCGTACTGCACCGCGAACGGCGACAGGGCCAGGAGGACGAGCACGGCCGCGGCCAGGGTCCGCCCGCCGAGACGGCGACCGACCCGCCACGCCAACGGCAGGCAGGCCACGGAGAACACGCCCGACAGGGCCCGCACGGCGATGGTCCCGGTGCCGAAGAGCCGCATCCAGCCGTGGAGGACCACGTAGTACAGCGGCGGCGAACCGTCGTGGCGCAGGGCCTCCGTCAGCGATCGGAGGGGGACGGCGGCGAAGTTGCCGGAGAGGGCCTCGTCGAGCCAGAGGTGGGACCGGGCCACGAACCGGACGAGGATCCCAACCGCCACGGCGGCGCCGACGGCGCCGGTACCCAGCGCTCCCCAGGGCGTCCGGCGCGGCGCGCCGGCGGGCGCCGGCGCGGGCCGGACGACCTCCGGGCCGATGACCGTCTCGACGCCCGGGGGCGGCGAGGGCGACGAGGCGGGGAGCGCCGGGCTCGTCACGGCCGTTGGCCCGCCGCGACAGCGCGATCGGTCACTGCTGGCATCCCCGTCCCCTTCGTGGGCTGGCAGAGTCTTCGAAATCGTAGGCAAAACCGGAGGCAACCAGTGGGATCAGAGGCCGCGCTGGGTGGCCTTTCCCATCCAGGAGATGAACAGTGAGCGACGTGGTGCTCACGGGCAACAGGGGAGTCGGCCGAGGCGGTAGAGGGCGACGGCGGCGGCCCCGACGAGCGGGGCGTCGCCGCCCAGCCCCGCGGGCCGGACCAGGGCGCCGCGGGAGAAGTCGAGCCGGGCCAGGGCGTCGATCTCGGCCTGGGCGGCGGCGAAGAACGGCGCCCCGAAGCCGAGCGCCACCGACCCGGCGACGACGGCCAGGCCGAGGTCGAGGAGGTTCGCCACCGAGGCCACGGCCCGGCCGACGAGGGTCCCGGTCCGGGCCACGACGGCCGCCGGGGCCTCGGCCGGGGGCCGGCCGGTGACGGCCTCGATGGCCCGGCCCGACGCCTCCCCCTCCAGGCAGCCCCGGCCGCCACAAAAGCAGGCCCGGCCCCCCGGTTCGACGATCACATGGCCGATGTGGCCGGCGTTGCCGCTCCGCCCTTCGAGCAGTCGCCCGTCGAGCACGATCCCGCCGCCGATTCCCGTGGAGACCACCATCCCGATGTACGCCCCTACCCCGGAGGCGGCTCCGACCCACCCCTCGGCCAGGGCGACGGCCTTGGCGTCGTTGTCGACGAAGACCGCCACGCCGGTGGCCTCCTCCATCCGCCGCCGCAGCGGGAAGTCCCGCCAGGCCGGGATGTGGACGGGCGACAGCGTCTCGCCCCCGGCGCTCATCGGGCCGCCCGACCCGATCCCGCACACCTCGGCCGCAGCGGCGCCGGGGCCCAGCCCGGCGGCGAGGGCGAGCAGCGCAGCGAGCACCTCGTCGGGGTCGTCGGTGCGCGGCGTGGGGCACTGCCCCCGGGCCAGGATCCGGCCCTCGCCCGAGACCAGGGCGGCAGCGAGCTTGGTGCCGCCGATGTCGAAGGCCAGCACCGTGGTGGAGGTCGGCCGCGTCCTGTTCTCGGGGGAGGCCGGTGAAGCCCCCAGGTCCGCCGGGGTGGTCATCCCCCGGAACGGTAGTGTCGCCGGCCGTGGCCGAGCCCCTATCCGCCGAGCGCTTGACGCCCCACCGGGGAACGGCGTTCACCGCCGACCCCGGCGACGGTGGGGAGCCCGTCCCCCTCCGGCTCGACGAGGTGACACCCGGCCGGGCCCAGCCGGGCGCGCCCCGCGAGGACCCGTTCACCCTCGTCTTTTCGGGCCCGCCGGCCCGGCCGCTGGGCCAGGGCCTCTACGACCTGTCCCACCCCGTCCTGGGCGCGGTGGCCATCTTCGTGGTTCCCCTCGGTCCCGGTTCCGACGGGCGTCCTCGCTACGAGGCGATCTTCAACTAGACGCCGGCGGTCGCTCGAGGAGGAGGTACACGTCGGTCTCGGCCACCACGGCGAAGCCGAGCCGTTCGTAGAGGCGCCGGGCGCGGTTCCAGCGTTCGACGTGGAGGCTGACCCGCCGGCCGTCGCGGTCGGCCTCGGCGATCACGTCGGCCAGGAGCGCGGAACCGGTCCCGGCGTTGCGGAACGGCGCCAGGAGGGCGATGTCGAGGATGCGCAGCTCGTCCGGCAGCCCATTCCCGGGCAGGACAGCCAGGTAGAGCCGGCCGGCGGGTTCACCGCCGACCTCGACGATCAGGAAGCGTCCGGCCGGGTGGCGCTGGCGGTAGTCGCGGCCCTGGGCCTGGAACTGCTGGGCCAGGAAGGCGGCCTTCTGCTCGTCGCTCCAGGGGACGGGCGCCAGCTCCTCCTCCCGGGAGGCGGAGTAGACGGCGAGGAGGAAGTCGCGGTCGGAGCCTGTGGCCGGTCGGAGTGTGACCGGGCGAGCGTGCGCCGGGGGAGGCAGGTGAGGCTCGCCACTCATGCCCGGTCGACGGCGACCACCAGAGAGACGAGGGGGGCCCAGGCGGGGTCGTCGGGGTGGGGGAGGGACACCGGCCGGCTCCAGGCATCGGGCTCGAAACCGAGGAGGTAGACACCCCGCCGGAGCCGGGCCATGTCCGGCTCCCGGCCCGTGGTGAACACGGCGGTGGAGGGCGCCGGGGCTGACTCGGCGGATGGGCCCTGTCGCGTCACGGTCAGCCGGAAGCCGACCGCCGGTCCGTAGCCGGCGGGCGCCGGGAAGGCCGACCCGGGGCTGGTTCTCGGCTGCGGATGGCTGCGGTGGGTCCAGGCGTAGAAGGGAACGAGCCCGTCGTCGGCATCGTGTCCGGCGACCGGGAAGAGGGCGTCGAGGTCGACGTCGCGGATGTTCGGATGGACGTCGAGACCGGGGGTGGCGCCGAGCAGCCGGAACCGGACGGCGCCCCCGGCGAGGTCCCGTTCCCCCGACCGGAGCGCAGCGGCGGGGACGACCCGGCCGCCGGCACCGAAGGGCAGCCCGGCGGCGGTGGCCGGCGACTCGGCGCCGTCGAGGTACCCGACCGACAGGCGGGGCCCGCCGTTCCCGGCGAGGCGGTGCAGCGGGCCGTGGGCGGCGAGACCGTCGATCGAGGGGAGAGCCGCTCCGAGGATCCAGGGGGAGACGGCGAGGAGCCCGCCCCCGATGAGGAACGTGCGGCGGTCGATGCCGCCCGGCGAGAAGTTCCGGTCCATGGCTAGCTCCGGGCCGGGAAGACGCCCTGCAGGGCGATGTTGAAGTTCAGCACGAGGTAGGGCGGCAGGTTGTTATGGGGTTGGCCTCCTCCGACGGCGGCGAGCGCCTGGGGCGACAGGTTGACCAGGTTGGCGTTGGTCGTCGTCTGGTAGCCGATGGCGTTCTGGGATCGGGCCAGGCTGCGGGCCGGAGAGGGATCGGAGACGTCGGCGGTGTCGGTGTGCCCCGACAGGGTGTGGTTGTGGACCGGAGTCTCGCTGTCGATGAGCGTCACGTACTGCTGCCCGGCGCTCTCGCCCAGGAACCGCTCGGTGAGCCCGGCCCCCGGGCCGGATTGCACCGGTGCCGAGTCCTCGAGGTTGGGGAGGGCGAAGGTCGATTTCCCGTCCCCGCCGTAAGAGGTGCCGAGCAGCGAGAAGAGGGCCGTGTTCTGGCTGATCGGCATCAGCTGCCCGTTGCAGAAGGCCCACCCCTTGGGAGCGAAGTTGTAGGGGAAAATGCGGATCTCGGCCACGAAGGGGTCGGACATGTCGATCCTCGATCAGGTCTGGGACGGGAAGACCCCGTAGAGGGAGATGATGAAGTTCACGCACAGGAAGGGCGGCATGTTGTCGTGGGGTTGGCTGCCACCCGTCGGTGCGACGGCGTTGGCCGCCATGACACTGTTCGGCACGCCCTCGACGTAAAGGTCGGCGACGGGCGACTGGGCCGGCACGTTGTTGGCCGGCGAGCCCTGGTCGGCGATATGGGTCGACGCCACGACCGCATGGTTGTGGACCGGGATCTGCAGGGTCGTCAGCGTGACGGTCTCGACCCCGCTCTTCTCGCCCAACTGGTAGGTCTGGCCGTTGAGTTGTCCGGTGTGAACCGGGATCCGGCCCTGGAGGTCGGGCAGGTTGAAGGTCTGCTGCCCGTCGCCCCCGTAGGTCGTGCCGATCAGGTTGAACAGCGTCTCGTACTCGGAGATCGGCAGCAGCTGGCCCTCGCAGAACATCCAGCCCGCCGGGGCGAAGTTGCCGCCGAAGATCCGGATCTCACCAACGTAAGGCTGTGACATCGCGCGTCCTCTCTAGCTCTGGGACGGGAAGATGCCCTGGAGGGCGATCGCGAAGGTCAGCGTCAGGTACGGCTGCTGGTTGAGATGGGGCTGGCTCCCGCCGACGTTCGAGATCGTGCTCGGTGCGAGGTTC
>JAUZEX010000420.1 GCA_030838815.1 Actinomycetota bacterium | reverse complement strand
TTGCGAGAACTGGTCGTTTCCGGCCAGGTTCCGCAACGGGTTGCGCTTCGGGTCACCTACCGCCGGGACGCTCGCGTGTACGAGCCTCCCGGCGGCGACCGGCGGGGCTCAGTAGCCGAGGGCGTCGGCCAGGTTGCCGGAGTACTTGCCGGCGACGGGCTTGTGGGTGTCGCCCATGAAGCCTTCGGCGGCGGGGCGGGCGGCGGCGTCGGCCTGGAGCTTGGTGATGATCTGGGCCGGGGTCAGGCCGGCGCAGGGCCCGGCGTCGATACAGCGGGCCACGAGGCCGGCCACGTGGGGCGAGGCCATCGACGTGCCGGAGATGGTCTGCGTGGCGCCGTCATTCCATGTCGAGGTGATGCAGACACCGGGGGCGGCGATGGTGTGGTTGGCGTCGGCCGAACCGGGGGCCGCGTAGTCGGAGAAGTCGGCCGCGGTGTCGTCGGTGCCCTTGGTGGAGCACGTCGACGTCCCCTGGAACAGGCCGCCCGGCTTCCCGTCGAAGTCGGCCATGGCGGTTACGGCCAGGACCTCGTCGTAGGCGGCGGGGGTCGACTTGGCCAGGTCCCCGCCGTCGTTGCCGGCGGCGGCGACCACCGTCACGCCCGCCGCCGTCACCTGGCAGACCGCGGCGTGGAAGGCGTCCTTGTCCGTGGTGCCGCAGCTCCCGTCGTCGGTGCCCACACCGCCCAGGCTCATGTTGACGACCTTGATGTTGTCGGCGGCGGCGTTCTGGGCCACCCAGTTCAGCCCGCAGATCACGCCCGAGAGGTCGCCCGAGCCGTCGGCGCCGAAGACCCGCACGGCGTAGAGCGGGGTGCCGGGCGAGACACCGACCACGCCGGGGATCCCCTTGTCGGCCACGATGCCGGCGACGTGGGTGCCGTGCCCGTTGTTGTCCGTGGTCGTGCCGTCGCCGCCACCGCTACCGCCACCGCCGAACAGGCCGCCCAGGAAGCCGGGGGCCGGCGAGCAGTCGTACCCGCCGACCACGTTGAGGTCGGGCCGGTTCATGATCCCGGTGTCGAGGAGGGCGACGGCCGCCTTCTTCGCCGGGCCGGTGGGAACGGCGAGGGTGCCGTCAGGGTTCAGAGCGGGCGCGGCGCCGATCCGGGCGACGCCGGTGGGCACCGCGGGGCCCGTCGCCGGCGTGGCGCTGGTCCCGCTGTCGAAGAGCCGGACGGGCCGGTCGGGTGTGACGTACGCCACCCGGGGGTCGTGCTGTAGCCGCGCCAGGCCGAGTGCCGGGAGTGACACCACCAGGCTGTCGACGGCGCCGAAGAGCGAGTCGACGGTGGCGCCCAGACCGGTCGCCGTTCCGGCGACGGCGGACACCGAGGAAGGGTCCTTGAGGACCACGATGTAGCGGCCGGTCCCGAGTACGGAACCTCCCGCCACAGAAGAGAACGACAGCGCCATAGGGACGAGACATAACGCGAGCGCGGCAACGAGCCACCGGCGAAGCATCGCTTCGACCTCCTTGATCCTCTGCGGAACCGGAGGTGGGGGTCCTCCGGCAGCGGCGCCGGGATGAGGTGTGATGGCGGAGACGTGGAGGGCGGGGGTTTTCGGGACTACCTTCGGAACCGCTCCCCCCATGTTCGGTGGTGGGGGTTCAATTCCTTCAATTGTCCCGAAACCCGCCCACTCCTCTTAGATTCCTTGAGTCGTTTCGAGCACTCTGGGTCAGTAACCGAGGTCGTCGGCCAGGTTGCCGTAGTACTTGCCGTCGACGGGCTTGTGGGTGTCGCCCAGGAAGCCCTGGTCGGCGGGGCGGGCAGCGGCGTCGGCCCGGAGCTTGGCGACGATCTGGCCCGGGCTCAGGCCGGCGCAGGGCCCGGCGTCGATGCAGCGGGCCACCAGGCCGGCCACATGGGGCGAGGCCATCGACGTGCCGGAGATCGACTTGAAGGCGCCGTCGTTCCACGTCGACGTGATGCACACGCCGGGGGCGGCGATCACGTGCTCGGCGTCGGGTGTTCCGGGGACGGCGTAGTCGGAGAAGGTGGCGGCGGTGTCGTCGGTGCCCTTCGTCGAGCACGTCGACGTCCCGGAGAACAGGCCGCCGGGCTTGCCGTCGAAGTCGGCCATGGCGGTGACGGCCAGTACCTCGTCGTAGTTGGCCGGAACCGACTTGGCCAGGTCGCCGCCGTCGTTGCCGGCCGCCACCACGACGGTCACGCCGGAGGCGGTCACCCGGCACACGGCGGCGTGGAAGGCGTCCTGGTCGGTGGTGCCGCAGTGGCCGTCGTCGGTGCCCGTACCGCCGAGGCTCATGTTGACGACCTTGATGTTGTCGGCGGCGGCGTTCTGCGCCACCCAGTTGAGGCCGCAGACCACGTTGGACAGGCTGCCGGAGCCGAAGGAGGAGAAGACCCGCACGGCGTACAGCGGGGTCCCGGGCGAGACGCCGACGACACCCTGGCCGGTGTCCTTGGCGGCGACGATGCCTGACACATGGGTGCCATGCCCGTTGTTGTCCTTGGTGGCGCCCCCGCCCCCGCCGAGGAGGTCGCCGAGAAGGTCGTTGGCGCAGTCGTAGCCGCCGACCACGTTGAGGTCGGCCCGGGGCATGATCCCGGTGTCGACGATGGCCACGGCGGCCTTCTTGGCCGGGCTGGCCACGTTGAGGGCCGGGGCGGCGCCGATCCGCATCACGCCGGTGGGGACCCCACCGGTGGCGCGGGTGCCGGCGCCATCAGCCAGCGGTGCAGCATCGAGCAGCCGGACGGGCCGGTCCGGGGTCACGAAGGCGACCCGGGGGTCCCGCTGGAGGCTTCCGAGGCGCAGCAGGGGCAGCGACACGACCAGCGTGTTGATGGAACCGAACAGGGAGTTGACGGTGGCCCCGAGCGTCGACGCCTTACCGGCGACGGCGTCGGCGTTGGCCGAGTCCTTGAGGACGACGATGTAGCGCCCGAGGATCCCCGAGCTTCCCGCCGTCGAGCTGAGCGACATCGCCACCGGGGCGAGCGACAGCACCACGACCGCCACGATCCATCTCCGCAGCATCCTGACCGACCTCCCTTTCGAACAGCGCCGCTGTTGGCCCGGGGAGGCCTTCTGGTGGTCCCTCAACGAGAAGAGCCCGGCGCGAGCCGGGCTCTCCTTGGAGAAAGTTGAGGGGTACAGAAGGTGCGAACTATCCCTCGGAGCCGCTGCCAGCGAGTTCGACGGAAGGGGGCTCAATCCCTTCAATCGACCGGAATGTGATCGCATCGTCCTCGACGTCGACGAGGACCGTTTCGCCGGCCCGGAACTCCTTCCAGAGGATCCGCTCGGACAGCGGGTCCTCCACCAGGCGCTGGATGGCTCGCCGCAGCGGCCGGGCGCCCAACGTCGGGTCGTAGCCCTTCCGGGACAGGAGCTCCTTCGCCGCCGGGGTGAGATCCAGGTTGATGCCCTGGCTCTCCAGCTGGCCGACGACCCGCTTCATCATCAGGTCGACGATCTCGGTGACCTCGGGCTTGGACAGCTCGTGGAAGACGATGACCTCGTCGATCCGGTTCAGGAACTCGGGGCGGAAGTGGCGCTTCAGCTCCTCGTTGACCTTCTCCTTCATCCGCTCGTAGGTCACCGCCTCGTCGGCCCGGGCGAAACCGATGGCCGCCTTGCGGAGGTCGGCCGTGCCCAGGTTGGAGGTCATGATGATCACGGTGTTCTTGAAGTCGACCGAGCGGCCCTGGGCGTCGGTGAGGCGCCCGTCCTCCAGGATCTGGAGGAGGGTGTTGAAGACGTCGGGGTGGGCCTTCTCGATCTCGTCGAACAGCACCACGGAGAAGGGCTTGCGCCGCACGGCCTCGGTCAGCTGGCCGCCCTCGTCGTAGCCGACGTACCCGGGGGGCGAACCCACCAGCCGGCTGACGGTGTGCTTCTCCATGTACTCCGACATGTCGAGCTGGATGAGGGAGTTCTCGTCGCCGAAGAGGAACTCGGCCAGGGTCTTGGCCAGCTCCGTCTTCCCGACGCCGGAGGGGCCGAGGAAGATGAAGGAGCCGGACGGGCGCTTCGGGTCCTTGAGGCCGGCCCGGGTGCGGCGGATGGCCTGGGAGACGGCCCGGATGGCGTCGACCTGGCCGATGACCCGCTTGTGCAGCTCGTCTTCCATGCGGAGGAGCTTGGCCGTCTCCTCCTCGGTCAGCTTGTAGACGGGAATGCCCGTCCACATGGCCAGGACCTCGGCGATCGACTCCTCGTCGACCTCGTCGAAGAAGTCGATGCCCTCGGCCCGGGCTTCGGCCTCCTTGGTCGACTTGCGGGCCAGGAGCTCCTTCTCCTTGTCGCGGAGCTTGGCCGCCTTCTCGAACTGCTGGCCCTCGATGGCCCCTTCCTTGTCCCGGCGGACGTTTGCGATCTCGTCCTCGAGCTCGCGGTAGTCGCCGGGGGTGCGCATCCGGCGGATGCGCAGGCGGGAGCCGGCCTCGTCGATGAGGTCGATGGCCTTGTCGGGCAGGTGCCGGTCGGAGATGTAGCGGTCGGCCAGGTTGGCCGCGGCGACGAGGGCCTGGTCGGTGATCGTGACCCGGTGGTGGCTCTCGTAGCGGTCCCGCAGGCCCTTGAGGATCTCGATCGTGTGGGCCACGGTGGGCTCTTCGACCTTGATCGGCTGGAAGCGGCGCTCGAGGGCGGCGTCCTTCTCGAGGTGCTTGCGGTACTCGTCGAGCGTGGTGGCACCGATCGTCTGCAGCTCGCCCCGGGCCAGCATCGGCTTGAGGATGCTGGCGGCGTCGATGGCGCCCTCGGCGGCTCCGGCACCGACCAGGGTGTGGAGCTCGTCGATGAAGAGGATGATGTCGCCCCGGGTGCGGATCTCCTTGAGCACCTTCTTCAGGCGCTCCTCGAAGTCGCCCCGGTAGCGGGACCCGGCAACCAGGGCGCCGAGGTCGAGCGTGTAGAGCTGCTTGCCCCGCAGCGTCTCGGGCACCTCGCCGGAGACGATCTTCTGGGCCAGACCCTCCACGATGGCGGTCTTGCCGACGCCGGGCTCACCGATGAGGACGGGGTTGTTCTTGGTCCTCCGGGAGAGGACCTGCATCACCC
>JAUZEX010000454.1 GCA_030838815.1 Actinomycetota bacterium | reverse complement strand
GGTGTTGACGTCGACGCCGACGGCGTTGACGCAGTCCTCCACCACGGCGTCGAGGGAGCGGTACAGCTTGAGCTCCGAGACGTCGTGCTGGTACTGGCCCACTCCGATCGACTTGGGGTCGATCTTGACCAGCTCGGCCAGCGGGTCCTGCAGCCGGCGGGCGATCGACACCGCTCCCCGGATCGAGACGTCGAGCTCCGGCAGCTCCTTGCCGGCATAGGCCGAGGCCGAGTACACCGACGCGCCCGCCTCCGAGACGACGACCTTGGTGACCCCGAGGTCGGGATGGCGTCCGATGAGCTCGCCGGCCAGCTTGTCCGTCTCCCGGGAGGCGGTGCCGTTGCCGATGGCCACCAGCTCCACGGCGTGGGCCCGGGCCAGCCGCTCCAGGGCGGCGATCGACTCGTCCCACTGGCGGCGCGGCTCGTGGGGATAGATCGTGTCGGTCGCCACCACCTTGCCGGTGCGGTCGACGACGGCCACCTTCACACCCGTCCGCAACCCGGGGTCGAGCCCCATCGTGGCCCGGCTGCCGGCCGGGGCGGCCAACAGCAGGTCGCGCAGGTTGGTGGCGAAGACCCGGACGGCGCCGTCCTCCGCCACCTGGCGTAGCCGGGCCCGGACGTCGATGCCGAGGTGGACGGAGATCCTCGTCTTCCACGCCCACCGCACGGTCTCGCCGAGCCAGGCGTCGCCCGCCCGTCCGCGGGACGGGTCGATCCCGAAGCGGGCCGCGATGCGCACCTCGTAGTCATTCTGGGGGACACCCCCAGACCCCCGCCCAACCGGCTCGCCGGGGTCGACGCTGACGTCGAGGACCTCTTCCTTCTCGGCCCGGAACAGGGCCAGGATCCGGTGCGACGGCATCGTCGTGAACGGTTCGGCGAAGTCGAAGTAGTCAGAGAACTTGGCGCCGGCGTCCTCCCGGCCGCGCCGCACCTTCGACGTGAGGCGCCCGTTGCGCCACAGCCGTTCCCGGAGGTCACCGATCAGATCGGCGTCCTCGCCGAAACGCTCCGTGAGGATGGCCCGGGCCCCGTCCAGGGCGGCACCGGCGTCGGCCACGCCCTTGTCGGCGTCGACGTAGGCCCCCGCCGTGGCGGTGGGGTCGAGGGTCGGGTCGCCGAGGAGCGCGTCGGCCAGCGGCTCCAGCCCGGCCTCCCGGGCGATCTGGGCCTTCGTGCGGCGCTTCGGCTTGTAGGGGAGGTAGATGTCCTCCAGGCGCGCCTTGGAGTCGGCGGCCATGACGCGGGCCCGGAGCGTGTCGTCGAGCTTGCCCTGGGCCTCGATCGACTCCAGGATCTGCGCCCGCCGCTCCTCCAGCTCCCGGAGGTAGCGGAGGCGCTCCTCCAGCGTGCGGAGCTGGGCGTCGTCGAGGCCGCCGGTGGCCTCCTTGCGATAACGGGCCACGAACGGGACCGTGGCGCCCCCGTCGAGCAGGTCGACCGTGGCCCGGACCTGGTGATCCTTGACGGCGAGCTCGGCGGCGATGGCGCGGACGATCATCGGTGTTCGGGCGGCGGCGGCGTCGGCGGCGGCGGTCACGAAACCGGAGGGTAGGCGCTCGGGGCTTCACCAGCCTCCCGGTCTGCGATTCGGCAGGCGGGGGTAGCCTGAGCCTCGTGGTGTCGAATGCGCCCCAGGTGGCTACTCCGGTGGCTGCGATCGACATCGGCACCAACAGCTTCCATCTCGTCGTCGCCCGTCCGACGGGGAACAACCGCTTCGAGATCCTGGCCCGGGACAAGGAGGTCGTCCGGCTCGGGTCCGGCTCCGGCGACATGAAGGAGCTCACGCCCGACGCCATCGAACGGGGCGTCGCCGCCCTCGGCCGGTTCCGCCGCATCGCCGACACGTTCGGGGCCGAGGTGCACGCCGTGGCCACCAGTGCCGTGCGCGAGGCCGAGAACCGCGACGACTTCCTGGAGGCCGCCCTGGCCAAGGCCAACGTCGGCGTGGAGGTGATCTCCGGCGTCGAGGAGGCCCGGCTGATCCACCTCGGGGTGCTCCAGGCCGTGCCGGTCTTCGACCAGCAGGTGCTCGTCGTCGACATCGGCGGTGGCAGCACCGAGTTCATCGTCGGTCTGGGCGGCGACATGCTGGCCGCCCGCAGCCTCAAGGTCGGCGCCATCCGCCTCACCGAGCGCTTCTTCCGCAAGGAGCCGGTGAAGAGGAAGGCCGTCGACGAGGCCCGGAAGTTCGTGAAGAGCTACCTGCCCCGGGTGGAGCAGATGGTGGGCGACTCCGGGGGCTTCGAGGTCGCGGTGGGGAGCTCGGGCACGATCCTCAACGTGGCGGAGATGGTCCGGGCCCGGCGGGGCGCCGAGCCGCTCCGCCAGGTGGGCGTGCGCTCCTTCACCGCCGACGACCTCGCCGACGTGGTCGACGACCTCGTCTCCAAGCCCCGGGTCTCCGACCGCCTGGCCGTGCCGGGGCTCGACCCCCGGCGGGCCGACATCATCCTGGGCGGGGTCATCGTCCTGGAACAGGTGTTCCGGGGCCTCGGCATCGAGGAGCTGGTGATCTCCGACTTCGCCCTCCGGGAGGGGGTCCTGCTCGACGTCGTGCGCCGCCGGCAGGCCGGCACGCTCGGGCACCTCCGGGATCTCCGCTACGAGAGCGTGCTCCACCTGGCCGCCCTCGCTCCGGGCGAGCAGGAGCACTGTGTCCGGATCGCCGCCCTGGCCCAGCAGCTCTTCGAGGGCACCCGCCACCTCTCGGGCCTCTCGGAAGAGGCCGAGGAGTGGCTGGAGGCGTCGGCCATCCTCCAGAACGTCGGGCTCGTCATCAGCCACGACCGCCACCACCTCCACAGCTACTACGTGATCCGCAACAGCGAGCTGCTGACCGGCTTCACCGAACACGAGCTCGAGATCATCGCCCTCGTCGCCCGCTACCACCGCAAGTCGACCCCCAAGGCCCGTCACCCGGAATACGCCCGGCTCCACGAGGCCGACCAGCGGGTCGTCGAGATCCTGTCCGGGTTGCTCCGCATCGCCGCCGGGCTCGACCGCACCCGATCCGGCGCCGTCAGCCGGCTGCGGGTGGAGGGGGGCCAGAAAGGCCGGCCGCTGCGGATCCTGGTCGAGACGACTCCCGGCGTGGACGCCGACCTCGAGCTGTACTCCGCCCACAACCGCAAGGACCTGCTGGAGGACGCGCTGGGCGTGGCGGTGGAGATCGAGTGCGTCCCGCCCGGTCTGCTGCGGACGGCGGCGGCCGGCGCCGAGTAGCGGCTAAACACAAAAGAGGGGGGCGGCGCTCCCGGGCGCCCACCCCCCTCCGGAACTAATTCAGCCAAAGCTTACGAGTGCTTGTTCTCCCCGCAGAAGCCCTTCTCCAGCGGGTTGGTGACGGCCTTGAGGGGGGTGGCTACGACGGCGTCGATGCCGGGCTTGAGGGCCTGGTAGCCCTGCTCGCAGCCAGGCTGGTAGTCAGCCGGCTTCGGGGCCGGACTGGCGCCGGCAGCGGAGAGGGGGAGGGCAGAGGCGGCGATCGTTGCTACGAACAAGCCGATGAAACGCTTCATGGCCTGAGGCTCCTTGTGATAGGGGGACATGACGGGGTCAGTCTGCTCCTCATTGCCCGAAATGTCCCTTCACCTATTCATGAATTTTCAGAAACGTCCGGGCGGTCGGGTAATCCCAAAAGAGCCCGGGAGCATACAGGTCAGCCGGCGATGCGGGCCCGGGCCGCCCGGAGCGGGAGCGGCTCGCCGAGGAGTCGGCCGACGGCCCGGACGAGGGCCCGGCAGGCGGCGACCTCGGGCAGGGGCGGCTCGGTGGTGCGCAGGAGCGTGCGGCCGAGCGGCGGGAGGCAGGCCAGCGACCCGGCCCACACCGCCCGCCACGGTGGGCGGGCGACGGCGGGAAGGAACGGCGGGTTTTCCAGGTAGCGGACGGCGGTGGCGGCCTGCTCCCCGACGGCCAGGGCGGGGGCGTGGCGGCGGAAGGCGGCGTCGAGCTCGGCCCAGGTCCGGGGCGGGTCGACAACCCCGACCGCTGCCCCCACACGGGCCACTTCGGCCACGTAGGTGTCAAGTTCGGCCCGGCTCATGGGATGGGCGGCGAAGCGGCGGTTGGCCGAGGCGATGGCCAGGTACTCGGTGACATGGACCCACTCCAGGAGATCGGGATCGCCGGCCGAGTAGGGCCGGCCGTCGGGGGTGTGGCCCACGACCCGGTCGTGGATACGCCGCAGGCCGGCGCAGCGACGCTCGGCGGCGGCCGACGGGTCGTAGACGACGCCCTGGACGAACTCGCCCGTCCGCCGGGTGCGGCCGAAGAAGTCACCGCCGAAGGCGCTGTGGTCCCACACGCCGGCCATGGCCCGGGGGTGCAGGGTCTGGAGGGCGAAGGCCGTCATGCCGGCCACCAGCATCGAGGTGTCGGCGTGGACGCGCCAGGTGACGCTGTCGGGCCCGAACCAGCCCTGGTCGCCGGCGTCGCGACCGGCGGCGCCGTCGCCGTCGGGCACGCGCCGCGCACCGTCGCGGCTGACCCCGAGCGGGCCGAGCCCCCGGCGGACGAGGCGGACCAGCACCGGGGCGCCCACCGCGGCCCAGGCGCCGGCCGCGGCGCCGGCCGCCGTCTCCACCAGCGACGGCGTGGGCGGGACCCAGGGCCCGGTGGCGACGGAGGACGGGAGGGGTGCGGCCACAGCGGCTCCTTGGACGGTCAGTGCTCGACGGTTCTGGGCTCGACGGTTCGGGCTCGACGGTTCTGGGCTCGACGGCTCAGGGCTTGGCGGGGAGGGAGAGCTGGGACAGCGGCACCAGGAAACGGCGGGCGAAGGCACGGGCCTGGCGGTCACTGTCGAGCGGGATGCAGCTGTCGGGCGTCACCAGGAACGACAGCGTGATCCGGACCAGCACCTCGGCCACCGCCTCGGGATCCGACCGCCGCATCCGCCCCGCCTTCTGGGCCCGCCGGAGGTGACCGGCCAAATACTGCCGGGCCAGGGCCACCACCGGGCCGCCGTCGACGGTGACGACGGGGAGCAGCAGGTCGATCTCGGTGGCCAGGAGCCGGATCACGAGCGGGTGGCTGCGCACCGCCCGGAGCAGGGTCACGAACCCTTCCACGAGCTGGTCCTCGATCGTCTCGAGGCTCTCGACGGCGGCGTCGACCTGGCGGAAGACGCGGCCCGCCTCCCGGAGGACGACGGCCCGGACCAGCTCGTCCCGGTTGGGGAACCGGCGGTAGATCGTGATGCGGGCGACGCGGGCCTGGCGGGCGACGTCCTCCACCGTGGTGCGCCGGAGGCCGAACTGGAGCATCCGGTCGTAGGCGGCGTCGAGGATCCGCACGGTCATGGCGTCGTCGTCGACCGCCGGTGGTGGCTGAACCCGGGATCCGGGGTTGGTCGCCCCAGATGTAACAGAGAGCATCTCGCTGTTACTTTGCCACTCGTCGGTCAGCAGGACAAGGGCGCCCCGTGGTGCAGCCAGGTGGCGAGGTCGGCCGGGGCCAGCTCGGACAGGCGGCGCTGGTAGCGGGCCAGCAGCTCCTCGTCGAACTCGTCCTGCCACTGGCCGCTCGTGCCCACATGGAAGAACTCCTCGTTGCTCTTCCAGAGGTGCTCGTTGGTGTCGGGGGCGACCACGTCGGCCCGGCGGCGCATCTCGTGGAAGGTCGCGGCGTCGACCAGCGCCGGCCAGCGGCTCTCCGGGACCTCGATGCCGAGGCGGTCGGCGAGGCGGCGCATCTCGCCCTTCTGGTCGCACTGCAGGTCTTCGTAGTGGAGGAGGACGACATCGCCCCGGTCGCGGGCGGCCCAGAACGTGGCCAGGTGGTGGACGGTGCCGGCCAGGCTGTTGGGCGCTTCGTCAAGACCGGTGCCGTCGTCGATCCAGCGCTCCAGGAACTCCCGCCCGAAGACGGGAGGCGGTGGCGGCCGGACGTCGTCGACGCCGTCGGCGGCGATCGTCGCCGCCCAGGCGGCAATGAAGGCGTCCATGTCGATGTTGGCCAGATGGTGCCGCATGGACAGGCTCGCGTCCCGGGGGTCACGGCCGACACAGACGTAGGTGACGCCGTCGCCGGCCGGCAGGCCGTCGAGCGGGGTGTGGCTCTTGATGAAACGGCGATGCGTCTGCGCCTCGAGGTCGGCGAGAACGTCGGCCCAGGGGCGGGTCAGCATCTCCAGCCAGGGCGAGATCAGGTCGAGCGGGCGGCCGAAGTCCGGCGTCTGGAAGATCAGCAGGGCGCAGATCATCTGCGTCCACGTGGTCCCGCACTTGGGCGGCGTGCTGATGATGATGTCGCCGGGACGGAGGGCGAATCCGTCCCAGCGCCTGCTGTCAGCCAGGAAGCTCCGGTAGTGCATCACGGTCAAAGTAGCCCGCCTCTTACGGAGGCAACCTGAGAAGATCGGGGCGTCTGGCACACTGCCCGGTGGTGAACTCCGTCCCGCAGTACCGCGAGTGGCGACCGGCGCCGGAGCTGGCCGGCCTCGTGGCCTGCACCTGGGCCGGGCGGCTGGCCGACGACGGGACGCCGTTCACGGACCGGGTCATCCCCGACGCCTGCATCGATCTCATCTGGGACGGGCGGCGTCTCTTCGTGGCTGGCCCTGACACCGGGCCGGTCCCGATCGTCAGGGAGCCTGGCGCCGCCTTCGCCGGGCTCCGGTTCCGGCCGGGGTTGGCGCCGACGCTGCTCGGGGTGCCGGCATCGGCGCTGCTCGACCAGCGGGTCGACGCCGCCGACGTGTTCGGCCGCGGCCCCGGTGGCGGTCGTACCTCGGACCGGGTCGGTTTGGCCGCGGTCGTCGACGGGCTGGAGGGGGCCGGTTCGCTGCGGGAAGCGGCGTCGGTGCTGGAGCAAGTGGTGATCGGCCGGCTGTCGGCCGCCCCACCGGCCGACCGGCTCGTCGCCGCCGTCGTGGAAATCCTGCGGGGAGCGCCGATTGCGGGCGGACCGATGTCGCAGGCGCGGACCTCCGGCGGTCCGGTGGCGGATCTGGCCGACCGGCTCGGTGTCAGCGAGCGGCAGCTCCACCGGCGCTGCACCGCGGCGGTGGGCTATGGACCGAAGATGCTGGACCGGGTCCTGCGCTTCCGGCGCTTCCTCCATATCGCCGACTCGCCGGGCGGCCCGGAGCAGGGGATCGCCGGACTGGCGGCGGCGGCCGGCTACGCCGACCAGCCCCACCTGACGCGGGAGTGCGCCCGCCTCGGGGGAACGACGCCCGGCCGGCTGCTGGCTGCCCGATCCGTTCAACCTGTCCGATCCGTTCAACCTGTCCGATCCGTTCAAGACGGGGGCGGCGCCGGTCCGGTATCCCTGGGGGCATGACCGACGACATCTTCGCCTCCGGCCGGGCCTTCCTGCAGCGGGAAGGCCGCCTCCTCGAACGCCGCCTCTTCGCCACCGTCTTCGAGGGCGCCCCGCCGTCGGGCGTGGTTGATGCCGTATGCGGGTTCCGCAACCCCGACGGCGGGTTCGGCCACGGCCTCGAACCCGACAAGCGCTGCCCCGACAGCCTCCCCATCGACGTCGAGGGCGCCCTCGAGGCGCTGCTCGTCGCCGGTCCGGGCGCGGTCGAGGTGGCGATGCCGATGGTTCTCGCCGCCTGCGACTGGCTCGGGCGCGTGGCCGCCGCCGACGGCGCGGTGGCCCTGTCGTTCCCCGTCATGGAGGCCTATCCCCGGGCCGAGCACTGGTCGGACTGGACCTACACGCCCGGCCTCAACCCGACCGCCGGGCTGGCTGGTCGGCTGCACCGCATGGGCGTCCGCCACCCCTGGCTCGACCGGGCCACCGGGTGGTGCTGGTCCCGGCTTCAGATGGGGTTCGACGAGGACGCCCACGCCCTGCGGGAGGTGGCCACCTTCCTGGCCCACGTCCCCGACCGGGCCCGGGCCGAGGCGGTCGGGGCGTCAGTCGGGGAGTGGCTGGCCAAAGCGGCGTGGTACCGGGCCGACCCGGCCGACCCGTCCTACGGCGTGACGCCCTTGGACCTGGCCCCGGAGCCGGCCGGGCCCTGGAGCCACCTGTTCGACGCCGAGGTCATCGAGGGGCATCTCGACCGGCTGGCCCGGGACCAGCAGGCCG
>JAUZEX010000401.1 GCA_030838815.1 Actinomycetota bacterium | reverse complement strand
CGGCGGAAGCTGTAGCGGGTGAAGTCGGCGAACTCCAGCAGCAGGTCCCGGGCCCGCTCGGGGTCGGAGCGCACGAAGCTGGCGATGGCGGTCAGGGCGTTGAAGATGAAGTGGGGCGAGATCTGGGCCCGCAGCGCCCGGACCTCGGCCTCGGCCAGGCGGGCCCGCGACACGTCGAGCTCGGCCAGCTCGACCTGGGTCGACACCCAGCGCGCCACCTCCCCGGCGGCCCGGGTCAGGCCGGGCCGGGTGTCGGACCCGTAGGCGCCGAGGGTGCCGACGACGTCGTCCCCGACGACGATGGGGACGATCACCGCCGAGCGGATCACGCAGTACGGGTCCTTGCAGTTGAGGTCGGCGGCGGTCACGACCTTGGCCCGACCGGTGGCCACGACGGCGGCGGCCAGTGAGGCGGTCTGCATGCCATGGTGGTCGGCCACGCCATCCCAGGCCAGGAGGTCGGTCTCGTCGGTGAGAGCCACCGCCGGACAGCCCAGCAGCTGGTGGAGACCCCGGATCGCCTTGCCCGCCGCAGCCCGGGTCAGACCGGCCCGGAAAGGCGGCGCCGCCTCGTTGGCCTTGTGGAGCACGTTGTAGGTCGCCTGCTCGGCGGCGGTGGAGAAGGCCCGCCGCACCCGCAGGACGCGGTAGAACGCCACGGCCGGGACGAGCACCGTGACGGCCAGAGCGGCGACGAACACGATCGATCGCATCCGGGCCCATGATACGGGCGTTTGTGCTGGTGAAACCGGGGACTGAGCCCTGTCTCAGGTGGCTGCCTCAGGCGCCCTTGTCGGCCGTCCAGGCCAGGAGCTCGTCGGCGCTCCGGGCGTTGATGACGCGATCGACGGGGACGCCGCAGTCGGCGGCCCGCTCGCAGCCGTAGACCTGCCACTCCAGCTGGCCGGGGGCGTGGGCGTCGGTGTCGATCGACACCAGGCAGCCCATGTCGAGGGCCATCCGCAGGAGCCGCTTGGGCGGGTCGAGCCGCTCGGGCCTGGAGTTGATCTCGACCGCCGTCCCGTACTCACGACAGGCCGTGAACACCAGCTCGGCGTCGAACTCCGACTCCGGCCGGCCCTTCCCGACCACCAGCCGGCCGGTGCAGTGGCCCAGGATGTCGACGTGGGGGCTGGCGGCGGCCACGGCCATCCGCTGCGTCATCTGTGCCTTGTCCATCCGCAGCTTGGAGTGGACACTGGCCACCACGACGTCGAGCTGCGCCAGCAGTTCCTCCTCCTGGTCGAGCCGGCCGTCGTCGAAGATGTCGACCTCGATGCCGGTCAGGATCCGGAACGGCGCCATCTCCTCGTTGAGGGCGGCCACCACGCCGAGTTGCTCCCGGAGCCGCTCCGCCGAGAGACCCTTGGCCACGGTGAGCCGGGGCGAATGGTCGGTCAGCACCATGTACTCGTGGCCGAGATCGCGGGCCGCCCGGGCCATCTCGTCGATCGGCGAACCGCCGTCGGACCAGGTGGAGTGCGTGTGGCAGTCGCCCCGCAGGGCCGCCCGCAGCTCGGCGGCGGCACCGGAGAGCACGGGCTGGCCGTCGCCCTCCACACCCTTCTGCGCCTCTTCCTCGAGGTGCTGGAGGTAGGACGGGGTCCCGCCCCCCAGCGCCTCGAGGATCACCTTCTCCGTCGTGTCGCCGATCCCCTGGAGGTCGCGCAGCCGGCCGGTGGCGGCCCGCTCGGCGGCCTCCCCCTCCGGCAGTTCCCGCAGGACCCGGGCCGCGGTGCGGAAGGCCCGCACCCGGTAGGTCGGCTGGCGGGCCCGCTCGAGGAGATAGGCGATGCGGTCGAGGGCGGCGGACGGGTCCATGGCTCAATGTTCTACCCCGTCGAGCCGTCAGTCCTTGGCGCAGCCGCCTCCGCTCACCATCGACCGGACGACGCCGCCCGGGTCGAGGCTCGTCACCGAGCCGTAGAGCGCTCCTTCCGGGGTCTCCACGCCGAACTGGGGCCCGTCGGGCGGCTCGTCGAACAACTCCAGGGGAGCGCCGTACGCCGCCTGCAGCGCCCGGACGGTCGCCCCCACCGAGATGCCTTTGACGGTCTTCAGCGGGGGGCGGTTGCCGCCCTTGTCGGGCGCCGGACGGGCCGGGTTGTCGACCTGGTACTCCCAGGTGAAGAAGTGCCGGGTGCCGGCCTGGCCCCGGGGGGTGGCGCCGTCGGAGAACAGGACCGTGAAGCCCCGCCAGTTGACCCCCCGGACCACGTTGCCGGGGCAGGGGCCGTAGGGGGAGGTGGCAGCGGCGACCCACCCCGAGTCGCCGTCGGGCGGGCCCCAGCGGAGCGTGAGCCCGGCGAGGACCTGGTCGGGATCGGCCCCGAAGATGAACGCCCCCACCCCGTCGCCCTTGAGGACGACGGGTGGTCCCTCGTCGGCCGTGGTGGGCGGCTTGGCCCGGGCCGTGGTGGGCACCGTCGCCGTCGCCCCCGGTGCCGGCCCGCCGTTCGGCTGGCGGTCCAGGCCCGCGCTGGGCACCGTCGTCGACTCCTGCGGCCGCTCGGCGTTGTTCCGGTCGGCGATACGCAGGAGCGCAACGGCTCCAGCCGCCGTGGCGCCGATGAGGGCCAGCGCCCCCAGGAGCGGTCCGAGCCGGACGGCCCCGGTGCGGGTGGCGCCGCCGCGATCGGGGGGACGCCCGCCATCCCCTGGGCGGTCCGTCAGCCGACCGCCTCGGCCAGGGCGGCCAGGTCGGGCACGACCACGGTGGGCGGGGCGCCGAGCCGCTCGAGGGGCGCGCCGCTGCGGTTGACCCAGGCCACCGGCAGGCCGAAGGCGCGGGCACCGAAGGCGTCCCAGGCGTTGGAGGAGACGAACAGGATGCGCTCCGCCGGCAGGTTGAACGCTTTGAGGGCCAGCTCGTAGACGGACGGGTGGGGCTTGAACACGCCGAGATCGTCGACGGAGAGGACGTGCTCGAACCGGTCCCGAAGGCCGGCGGCGGCCAGCCCGGCCTCCAGCATGTCGGGCGTCCCGTTGGACAGGACGGCCAGCCGGCGACCGCCCAGGGCCAGCGCATCCAGCGCGTCGGGGACCTCCGGATAGGGCCGGACGTCGAGCCAGGCCCCGAGGAGGCGGGCCCGGGTCGCCTCGTCGACGACGACGGACAGGCGGTCGAGGGCGTAGTCGAGGGCGTCGCCCGTCGTGGCCCAGAAGTCCTGGTAACGCCCCATCAGCGATCGCAGCCAGGTGTACTCCAGCTGCTTCTGGCGCCACAGGTCCACCAGCGCCGCCGGCTCGCCGGTGACCTCAGCCGCCGCCCGTCCGACGGAGGCGACCTCCAGCAGCGTTCCGTACAGATCGAAGGCGACCGCCTCGATGCCGTCCATAAATGGCGACTCTACGGGGGTCGGGACGGGCCGGCGCGCCGGGCCGGGGCGGGCCGCCTCCTAAGATTCCCAGCCGTGCCCGAACCTTCGAATGCGCTGGCGCGCGGCCGGCAGCTGGTC
>JAUZEX010000385.1 GCA_030838815.1 Actinomycetota bacterium | reverse complement strand
GGTTCCGCCTCGACGCCGTGCCCTACCTCTTCGAGCGGGAGGGCACCAACTGCGAGAACCTCACCGAGACCCACGGCTTCCTCAAGCGGGTCCGCAAGGAGGTCGACGCCGGCTACCCCGGGCGGGTCCTGCTGGCCGAGGCCAACCAGTGGCCTTCCGACGTCGTGGAGTACTTCGGCGACGGCGACGAGTGCCACATGTGCTTCAACTTCCCGCTCATGCCCCGCATGTTCATGGCCCTCCGGCGGGCCCAGCGCCACCCCATCACCGAGATCCTGGCCCAGACCCCCGAGGTCCCCGACGGCTGCCAGTGGGGCATCTTCCTCCGGAACCACGACGAGCTCACCCTCGAGATGGTCACCGACGAGGAACGGGACTACATGTGGAACGAGTACGCCAAGGATCCCCGCATGAAGCTCAACATCGGGATCCGCCGCCGGCTCGCCCCTCTGGTGGAGAACGACCGCCGGGTGATGGAACTTTTTCACGCGATGTTGTTCTCGCTGCCGGGCAGCCCGATCCTCTACTACGGCGACGAGATCGGGATGGGCGACAACGTCTTCCTCGGCGACCGCGACGGCGTCCGCACCCCGATGCAGTGGTCACCCGACCGCAACGCCGGCTTCTCCCGGGCCGACTTCGCCCAGCTCTACTCCGCCCCGCTGATGGACCCGGTCTACGGTTTCCAGGCCCTCAACGTGGAAGGGGAGCTGCGCGACCCGTCGAGCCTGCTGCACTGGCTGCAGCGGATGCTCCAGGTCCGCAAGCGCCACCCCCTGTTCGGCATCGGCACCTTCGAGGTCCTCTCGGCCGAGAACCCGTCGGTGCTGGCCTACGTGCGGGAATGGGAGGGTGACACCGTCCTGTGCGTCAACAACCTGTCCCGGTTCGCCCAGCCGGTGGAGCTTTCGCTACAGCGGTTTGAGGGTAGGACCCCGATCGAACTGCTCGGGCGCGTTCCCTTCCCCCGGATCGGGGAACTTCCCTATCTGCTGACGCTCGGGCCGTATGGCTTCTACTGGTTCCAGATCGTGGAGACGCCCCTGCAATGATCTCGCCCACCGCGCTGGCCCCCCAACTGGCCGAATACCTGCCCCGCCAGCGCTGGTTCGGTGCGAAGGACCGCACCATCGAACTGGTCCGCATCCGGTCGCTGGAAGTTCTGTGCGGCGAACGGTCGTGGCCGGCGCTGCTGCGTGTCGACGCTGAGGTCCACTTCGACGGCACCGGCGACGCCCGCTACCAGGTGCTGCTCGGGATGCGCCCGACCGGCGTGGCCTGCGAATTCCTGACCGGCCACGAGCCGGCCGTCCTCGGCGAGTTCGAGACCGGCCAGGGCCAGGCGCTCGTCTACGACGCCCTCCTCGACAGCGAGCTCGCCCTGGCGCTGCTGGGTGTCGTGGCCCCCGAGTACTCCGCCGAGCGCGTGCGCCCCCTCGGCGCCGAGCAGTCCAACACTTCGCTGGTCTATGACGACGCCATGATCCTGAAGGTTTTCCGCCGCCTCACCGAGGGCCACAACCCCGAGGTCGAGGTCATCGAGACGCTGGCCGCGTGCGGCTTCACGTCCGTCCCCGAGCCGTTGGCCAGCTGGCGGAAGGACGACGTCGACCTCGCCTTCCTGCAGCGGTACCTCGCCGGCGCCACCGACGGCTGGAACATCGCCCTCGCCTCCCTCCGGGAGCTCTTCGCCGAGCACGCCATCGGGGCCGCCCTCCCGCCGGCCGACGCCCTCGGCCTTGCCGTGGCCCCGCCCTCGGAACGCGTCGACCCGGCCGAAGCCCGGGGCGACTTCGCCGCCGAGGCGGAGCGGATCGGCGAGGTGACCGCCGAGCTGCACCAGGCCATGGCCCGCGGGTTCGGCAGCACGCGGGTGACCGGAGCCGACTGGGCCGAGCCGATGGAGGAGCAGCTCGAACGGGTGCTCGGGGCGGCGCACTCCTCGGAGGAGCGGGCGCTGGCCGAAGGCGCCCGCCGCATCATCACCCGGCTCCGCGAGATCCCCGATCCCGGCCCTGCCATCCGGGTCCACGGCGACTACCACCTTGGCCAGGTGCTGCGCACCGACGCCGGCTGGTTCGTGCTCGACTTCGAGGGTGAGCCGGCCCGGCCGCTGGAGGAACGCACCCGTCCGTCGTCTCCCCTCAAAGACGTCGCCGGCATGCTGCGCTCCCTGTCCTATGCGCCGGCCGTGGCCCTGTCGTACCAGGAAGATGACATGACCACCCTCGGCCGGGCGTGGGAGACGCGCAACCGGGAATGCTTCCTGGCCGGCTATCTCCGCAAGGCCCAGTTCGACGCCGAGACGGGGCAAGAGCCGATCCTGCCCACCGATCCCGCCGTCCGGTCGGCGGTCCTGGCCGCCTTCGAGCTGGACAAGGCCCTCTACGAGGTCGCCTACGAGCGGGCCAACCGGCCCGACTGGGCCCGCATCCCAATGGAAGCCGTCGGTCGGCTGACCGGCGCGGCAGCGAGGACGATCTGATGACCACGGGAACGAACCACTCGCCCGCCACCGCCTCCTCCGTGGACCCGCTCAAGATCGAGCTCGAACAGCTCGTCGCCGGGGAGCACGGCGACCCCCACCACATCCTGGGTGTCCACGCCGACGGTGACGACACCGTCGTGCGGGGCTACCGGCCCGGCGCCGAGGCGATGAACGTCGTCCTGCCCGACGGGCGCCGGGTCGAGATGGCCCAGGTACACCCGGCCGGCGTGTTCTGCGCCCGGATCCACGAGCCGATCAGTGAGCTCCTCAGCACCGGCGGCTACCAGCTCGAGGTCCGCTATCAGGACGGGGGCGCCACCTTCACGGTCGAGGACCCCTACCGGTTCTGGCCCACGCTCGGCGACCTCGATGTGCACCTGGTGGCCGAGGGCCAGCACGAGCTCATGTGGTGCAAGCTCGGCGCCCACCCCCGCCAGCACCAGGGCGTGGCCGGCACCTCGTTCGCGCTGTGGGCCCCCAACGCCCGGGGCGTCCGGGTCGTCGGCGACTTCAACTCCTGGGACGGGCGGCTCCACCCCATGCGCCGCCTCGGGACGTCGGGCCTGTGGGAGCTCTTCCTCCCCGCCGTCAAGGCCGGCGACAAGTACAAGTACGAGATCATCGACGCCAACGGGATGCTCCGCCTCAAGGCCGACCCGTTCGCCTTCGCCACCGAGATTCCCCCCGGCACCGCCAGCGTGGTGTTCGAGTCCCAGTACGGCTGGAACGACGACAGCTGGATCCGGGCCCGGGAGGCGAGCGACACGCTGCACAGCCCGCACACCGTCTACGAGTGCCACCTCGGGTCGTGGCGGACGGTCCCGGAGGAGGACGACCGGCCCCTCACCTACCGGGAGCTGGCCGAGCAGCTGCCGTCCTACCTGGTGGAGCACGGCTTCACCCACGTCGAGTTCCTGCCCGTCGCCGAGCACCCCTTCGGCGGGTCGTGGGGCTACCAGGTGTCGAACTACTACGCCCCGACGGCCCGCTTCGGCTCCCCGGACGAGTTCCGGGCTCTCGTCGACGCCCTGCATGCGGCCGGCATCGGCGTGATCGTCGACTGGGTGCCGGCCCACTTCCCGAAGGACGACTTCGCCCTGGCCCGCTTCGACGGCACGGCGCTCTACGAGCACGCCGACCCCCGCCAGGGCGAGCACCCCGACTGGGGGACGCTGGTCTTCAACTTCGGCCGCAACGAGGTCCGCAACTTCCTGCTGGCCAACGCCCTGTTCTGGGTGGCCGAGTACCACATCGACGGTCTGCGGGTCGACGCGGTGGCCTCCATGCTCTACCTCGACTACTCCCGCAAGGAAGGCGAGTGGATCCCCAACAAGTTCGGGGGCCGGGAGAACCTCGAGGCGGTCGACTTCCTGAAGGAGTTCAACACCACGGTGCTCGGCAAATACCCGGGCGTCATCACGGTGGCCGAGGAGTCGACGGCCTGGCCGATGGTGTCGCGCCCGACCTACGTCGGAGGCCTCGGCTTCACGCTCAAGTGGAACATGGGCTGGATGCACGACACGCTCGACTACTTCCACCACGAGCCCGTCCACCGCAAGTTCCACCACCACGAGCTGACCTTCGGGATGCTCTACGCCTTCACCGAGAACTTCGTCCTCCCCCTCAGCCACGACGAGGTCGTCCACGGCAAGGGCTCGCTGCTCCAGAAGATGCCGGGGGACCGCTGGCAGCAGCTGGCCAACCTCCGGGCGCTGTACGCCTGGATGTGGGCCCACCCGGGCAAGAAGCTCCTCTTCCAGGGGGCCGAGATGGCCCAGGACCGCGAGTGGTCCCACGACCGGAGCATCGACTGGCACCTGCTCGATCACCCCAGCCACGCCGGCGTCGACAAGCTGCTGAGGACGCTCAACTACCTCTACAAGGAGCGGCCGTCCTTGTGGGAGCAGGACTTCGAGTGGACGGGCTTCGCCTGGATCGACGCCAACGACACCGACCAGAACGTCCTGTCCTTCCTCCGCTACCCCGCCGACCGCGACAGCGGCAAGCCCCTGGCCTGCATCGCCAACCTGGCGCCCGTCCCCCGGGAGGGATACCGGATCGGCGTACCCCAGGGCGGGTGGTGGCGGGAGGTGCTCAACACCGACGCCACCGACTTCTGGGGCAGCGGCGTGGTCAACGGCGGCGCCATGGCCGACGGCTACGGGTGGCACGGCCACGACCAGTCGCTGTCGCTGACGCTGCCGCCCCTGGCCGTCGTCTGGCTCGAACCGGAGTGATCCGGCCACTTTCTCGGTAGCCTCCCCGTCCGTGGAGGAGCCTGCCGGCCGTCCGTGGAATCCACGCAGGGTGAGTCCCACCTCCCTGGTGATCCACGCGCACTTCTACCAGCCGCCCCGGGAGAACCCCTGGACGGAGGAGGTCCCGCGGGAGCCGTCCGCCGGGGGGCCGTTCCACGACTGGAACGAGCGGATCTCGGCCGAGAGCTACCGGCCCAACGCCTACGCCCGGATCTTCGACGGCGAGGGCCGGGTCCTTTCCATCGTCAACAACTACGAGGAGTTGTCGTTCAACGTCGGCCCGACCCTGATGTCGTGGCTGGAACGGCACCAGCCCGACGTCTACGACCGGATCCGGGAGGCCGAGACGGGGGCCCGGGGGCCCGGGGGTGTCCCGCGGGAGGGCGGGGCGATCGCCCAGGCGTGGAACCACATGATCCTGCCGCTGGCCGACGAGCGCGACGTCCGGACCCAGATCCGGTGGGGCCTGGCCGATTTCCGCCACCGCTTCGGCCGGGAGGCACCCGGGATGTGGTTGCCGGAGACGGCGGTGAACCCGTTCGTGCTCCAGGTCCTGGCCGAGGAGGGCGTGGGCTTCACGATCCTGGCTCCGAGCCAGGTGGCGGCCACCCGTCCGCTGGCCGGGCGGGTCAGCCGCTCGCTGGCGGCGGTGCCGAACAAGGCCTGGACGGCGGTCGACGGCGGTCACCCGATCGACACCCGCGTCGCCTACCGCTACCTGCATCCCCGCCGCAGGGGGCTCGGCGTCGACCTGGTCGTCTACCACGGCGGGCTGTCCCACGCCCTGGCTTTCGAGTCGGTCACCAGCGAGACGCTCGTCGACCGGGCCTCCGCCGCCGCCGGCCGCCGGGGCGGGCTGGTCGCCATCGCCCTCGACGGCGAGACGTTCGGGCACCACCACAAGTGGGCCGACCGGGCCCTGGCCTACGCCCTGACCGCCGAAGCTCCCCGCCGGGGTCTCGACGTGACGAACCTGGCGTCGTGGCTGGAGCGCAACCCGCCTCTGTACGAGGCACAGGTCCACGAGAGCGCCTGGTCGTGCGCCCACGGTGTGGGGCGGTGGTCCGCCGACTGCGGCTGCTCGACCGGCGGGCCGGAAGGCGCCGATCAGAAATGGAGAGCGCCGCTGCGGGCTGCGCTCGACGGGCTGCGCGCCACCGGTGTCGAGGTGTTCGAGCGGCGGGGCCCGGCGCTGTTCGCCGCCCGCGACCCCTGGGCGGCCCGCGACGCCTACGTCGACGTCCTCGTCGGCGCCACCTCCCGGGAGGAGTTCGCCGCCCGCTGGCTGGCGCCGGGCGCCGATGCGGTGCTGGCCTTCACGCTGCTCGAGGCCCAGCGCAACGCCATGCTGATGTACACGTCGTGCGGCTGGTTCTTCTACGACCTGGCCGGTCTGGAGACCGTCCAGGTCCTCCGCTACGCCGCCCGGGTCTGCGACCTGCTGGTGGAGGCGGGTGAGCCGTCGCCGGAGCCGGCCCTGCTCGACGCCCTGCGGGAGGCCCGCAGCTTCGACCAGGGCGACGGCCGCCGTATCTGGGCCGCCCAGGTCGCCCCGGCCCGGGTCGACGCCAACCGGGTCGCCGCCCACCTGGCCCTGGCCGACCTCTTCGGCCTCCCCGAACCGGACGGAGGCCGCCTGGGCGGCTTCGACGTCGAAACCCTGAACCGGGGCCACGCCGCCCACCCCGCGGCGCTCGATCCCGGCTGGCAGCCGCCGGCCGCCCGGCGCACGGCCCTGCGCCCGGAGCCCGACACGGCCGGTCCGGCGCCGTCCGAATCCGGGGGCGCCGCCGCACGGCTGGGGACGGGAGCGCCCGGCCGGCCGACACCGGGCGGGGCCGTCGCTCGTCAGGACGCCGGCAGCCCGGCGGCGCTCGCCTGGCGGCATCTACGCCTGACGCAGCGGCGCACCGGACGCGTCAAGGCCGTGGTGGCCGTGGCCCTCCAGCTCGGCGATCGCGAGGCCGTGGGTGCCGTGCGGGCCGCCGACTGGCCCGGCGACGCCGACCCCCTCGAGGGCCTGCGGCTCGACATCGAGTCCGGACGCTCCGACGACGAGCTCGTCACCCGACTGGCCGATCGGTTCGTGACCACCGGCGCCGGGGAGGCCTTCGACGTGTCGTCGCTCCTGCCCGAGGCGGCCGAGGCGCTCCTCGACCGGGCGGCGGCGGGGCTGGCCGACCACCTGGCGGCGGCGGCCGAGCCGTTCCTCAGGGCCGCCCAGTGGGCGGCCCTGGCCAACCGGGAGCTGGCCGGCGGTTCCGACCGCAGCGCCCCGGAGTGGCCCTTCGCCCTGCGGGGCTCGGCCGAAGCGGCCCTGGCCCACCAGGCCGAGCGCCTCCTGGCCGCCGGCGACCTCGACGCCGCCGTGGCGCTGGCCCGCCGGGCCCGTTCGCTGGGTCTCGCCGTCCTCTCCTCTGCTGCCGGGGCGACCGTCCGCCAGTCCGTCAGCGACACCGTCCTCGCCGCCGTCCGCCGCGCTGTCGACAGTGCTGACCGGGCCGGTCCGGGCACGACGACGGGTGGCACCGACCCCGCCCGCGACCCCGTCAAGGCCGCCCGCGACACGCTGGCCCTGGCCCGGGAGCTCGGCATCGACCCCGACCTGGACCGGGCCCAGGAGCTCGTCTACGACACGATCCGGTCCTCCGACCGCCCCGACCTGGCCCCGCTGGCCGAAGGCCTCGGCCTCTCCCCCGCCCTCTTCGAGTCCAAGCCCGAGGACGAGATCCGCACCTCAGCCTGACCCCGCCCCGCGCGTCGGTCAGTCTCCGGAGCGGAGCGTCCGGAAGGCCGTGGACCAGTCGGCCGTGCGGTCCATGTAGGCCGTCTGGGCGGAGGTGCCGAAGCGGCCGTAGGCGCCGTCGTAGCCCGGCGAGCAGAAGCCGTCGGACGGGAAGCAGTAGGGGCGGGCCGGCTCGATCTGCGTGCCCTCGTGCCACTCGTTCCAGCTGGTGACGCTGACGACGTCGGCCGAGGCGGCGAAGGCGCCCTGCCAGAGGGCGTCGTAGCGGGCGCCGCCGGCGGCGTCGACCACGCCGAGGCGGGGGCTGCCGGAGCGGCGGGCGTCGAATCCGGGCGCCACCGAGGGGGCGCAGAGCAGGAGTCGCTGGCGGGCGGCGGCGCAGGTGGCGGCCATCTCGGCCGCGCCGTAGCGGATGGCGTCGTAGGTGTAGACCCCGTCGAAACCGGCGGTGCGGGCGTAGTCGGCGAAGCCGCCCGACAGCATGGAAGCGAGGTCGCCGGTCTCGGCGAAGAACCGCATGTCGGGATGGGCGGCGGTGACCGGCGCCCAGTCGGTGGCCGCCCCCGCCGTGTCGGCCTGGTACACGTAGACCTCGGTGATCCCGAGCCCCCGGAGGTAGGCCAGGTCGCCGGCCACCGTGGCCGGCGTGCGGCCCTTGTAGGGCTCGAGATGGATGGCCAGCCGCAGCCCGGCGGCCTTCACCGCCGACACCAGGTCGGGGAGCATCCAGTCCTCGTAGGCGCCCTGGCCCCACCACGAGCTGACCACGGTGTCGACGCCGGAGGCGGACATCTGGCGGGCCTGCCTGGCCAGCACCGCAGGGTCGAGCGAGCTGTAGAGCCCGCCGGCCGGATAGAAGTTGGCGCCGATGTCGTCGGCCGGCGTGTGGCCGTTCTGCTCCCAGTGGCGGTAGCCCGTCCGGGGCGCCGTGGCCGGGGTGGCGTACCAGGGATAGAAGAAGATCGAGACCTCGGCCGGCATGACCACCGGGCGGGCGGCGAGCGCCACGATCGGGGCGGCCAGCCGCAGGCCCCCCAAGCTCCCCGCGAAACCGGCGTCGCCGAAGCTGAAGATGCCGCCGTCGGAGCCGACCAGCCAGTAGCCGAGACCCCGGGGGGTGGCGGCGATCGACACGACGGGGCCGGCCAGGCGCTGCGCCCCGGCCGACCCGGCGAAGGGGGCGTCGCCGAAGGCGAACAA
>JAUZEX010000453.1 GCA_030838815.1 Actinomycetota bacterium | reverse complement strand
CCCAGACGCCGCACATGTGGCGCGACGGCTACGACCCGACCACCGACGACACGACGGCGCCCCGGCCGATCCCGGTCGAGCTGGAAAAGCAGAACTGGTCGCCCGGCCCCTACGACCACAACCTCATCGAAGAGCTGCGGGTCAAGCTCGCCGCCGACACCCCCACCGTCACCGACCTCTGAGGAGCCCGATCATGGGGATTCACCGCGTCGCCGCCCTTCGAGCCGAGCGGCAAGCCGTGCTGGAGTTCTTCGGAGCCCTCAGCCCGGAGGAGTGGGAGGCGCCGAGCGGGTGTCCCCGCTGGTCGGTCAAGGGTGTGCTGTCCCACATGTCGGCCGCCTTTCACGGCTGTTTCACGCCCTGGTTCATCGGGCTGATGCGGACGAAGGACGTGGAACGCTCGAGCGACCGTGATGTCGAGAAGCGGTCAGGCTGGGCGCCGGAGAAGGTGCTGGCCGAGTACCGCTTCTGGAGCGGCCGGTATTTGAACATCCAGCCGGTGATGAAGGCGACGGGGCTCACTCACGTGAAGATCCCGCTGGGGGAGCTCGGGCGGTACCCGATGGGCATCTTTCCGGCGGCCTTCACGTTCGACCACCACACCCACCTCCGCCACGACGTGGCCGGCGCCCTGGGGAAGACCCCGCCGCCGACCGACGCCGACCGGATGACGGCGGTGGTGGAGTGGATGATCGCCGGGATCCCCCAGATGTGCCGGGAGACGATGCGCACGATCGAGGGGCCCGTCGACCTGACCCTCGACGGCCCGGGGGGCGGCACGTGGGGGCTGAGCCCCGCCCCCACCGGACTGCTCCACATCCACCCTGGAGGCGCCCCGGGAGCCGACGCCCTCGTCATCGGCAACACCGAGGAGTTCGTGCTCTGGGGGACGACCCGGGAACCCTGGCGGGACCACGAAGTCAAGATCGACGGCGACATCGACCTCGGCACGAGATTCCTCGACGCCCTGAACGTCGTCTGATGCACGACATCGTCATCGCCAACTGCGGCGGATTCTGGGGCGACGACCCGACCGCCGCCCGCCGGCAGGTGCGAGGTGGCCGGGTCGACTACCTGGTCATGGATTACCTGGCCGAGATCACCATGGCGATCCTGCAGAAGCAGCGGAGCCGCCGGCCCGACACCGGCTACGCCGGCGACTTCATCACCCAGTTGCGCGAGGTCCTGGTCGACTGCGTGGAGCGGAATGTCACCGTGATCTCCAACGCCGGCGGCGTGAACCCCCTGGCCTGCAAGGCCGCGGTGGAGCGCCTGGCCGAGGAGTTCGGCCTGGCCGAGCGCGTCCGGGTCGGCGTCGTCGCCGGCGACGACATCTTCGAAGACCTCGATGACCTGCTCGCCTCGGGCGAGGAATTGGCCCACCTCGACACCGGCCGGCCGCTGACCGATGTCCGCGACCGGGTGCTGTCGGCCAACGTCTACCTTGGCGCAGCACCGATCGTCGAGGCACTCCGCCGGGGAGCCAACGTCGTCATCTGCGGCCGGGTCACCGACACGGCGCTCACGCTGGCCCCGATGGTCCACGAGTTCGGCTGGGCCGCCGACGACTGGGACAAGCTGGCCGCCGGCGTCATCGCCGGGCACATCATCGAGTGCGGCACGCAGTGCACCGGTGGGAACTTCACCGACTGGCAGCTGGTCAAATCCTGGTCGAACCTGGGCTTCCCGCTGATCGAGGCGCGGCCCGACGGGACCTTCACCGTCACGAAGCATCCGGGGACCGGCGGCCTGGTGTCCGTCCACACCGTGAGCGAGCAGCTCCTCTACGAGATGGGGACGCCCCGGTACCTCTCGCCCGACTGCGTGGCCCGGTTCGACTCCGTCACCCTCACCCAGGATGGCCCCGACCGGGTCACGGTGTCGGGGGCCCGGGGAGAGCCGCCGCCCGAGACGCTCAAGGTGTCGGTCAGCCTGGCCGAGGGATACCGCGCCTTCGGCCGGCTCATCGTCTCCGGTCCCGACAGCCTGACCAAGGCCCAGGCCCTGGCCGACACCCTCTGGGACTGTGTCGGCGGACGGGACAGCTACGACGACACCGCCACCGGCATCTTCGCCTGGAACGCCTGCCACCCGGCCCTGACCGACGCCGAACCGAGCGAGCTCATGGTCCAGATCGCGGTGCGGGACGGGGACGAGGCCAAGATCAACGAGCGGTTCGGCCCTCAGGTCGTCCCCCGGGTGATCGGTTCCGTGCCCGGGATCACCATGCCGTCCGATCAGGGGCGTCCCCGGGCTTCGGAGGTCATCGGGTACTGGCCGGCGTTGATCTCGCGGTCGCGGGTGCCCGTCCGGGTCGTGATCGACGACGACACCGTGGAGGTCAGGACCGAACCGGCGGCGGAGCAGCCGGTCGCCGAACCCTTCGTCCCCGCTTCGGTGGTGGTCCCGCCCCTGCCGGCGGGCCCGCGACGGCCGGTGGTGGTCCCGCTGTCCCGCCTGTGCCTGGCCCGTTCGGGCGACAAGGGCGACACGGCCAACGTCGGGCTGATCGCCCGCTCCGCCGCCATCTACCGCTGGATGCTCGAACACGTCACGCCGGAGTTCGTCCGGGCCCATTTCGGAGACGTCTGCCGGGGCCCGGTGGAACGCTGCGAGGTGCCCAACCTGCTGGCGGTGAACTTCCTGCTGCACCAGAGCCTCGGCGGCGGCGGAACCCGTTCCCTCCTGGCCGATCCCCAGGGCAAGACCTACGCCCAGTATCTTCTCGCCGCCCGAGTCGAGATCGACGAAGCCCTCATCGACGACCTGGGGCGGTCGTGACGTCCGTACCTCAGGCGCTCCGCACCTTGGAGCGGCCGCGGCCAGCCAGCGCCGAGAAGTCGAGCGGTTCGGTGCTGCCCTGGAACACGGCCGCCACCGCCATGCTCATGAGCAGGTTCTTGACGCCCTCGTCGGCCAACCCGCTCTGAAAGTCGGACGGTGACTGGAGGAGGCCTAGCACACCATGGACGAGGGCGCGGACGCTCGCGTCATTGAGCTCGGGTCGCAGCTCGTGGACGACGTGAACCCACTCCTCCACGTAGAGACGCTGAGCCCGGCGCAGGCGCCAACTGTCGGCCTCCGGCAGGTGGTGGAACTCCTGGCGCCAGACGGCCATGTTCTCCCGCTGCTCGACGGCGAACTCGACGTGGGAGCCCACCATCGACTCGAGCGCGGCGCGAGGGTCGCCCGCCTCGGCCAGGGACTCGTGGAGCCGCTCGCTCTGCTGCTCGATGACCTGGTCGAACACCGCCACCAGGAGGGCTTCCTTGCTGGGGAAGTGGCGGTACAGCGCCGGACCCGACAGTCCGAGCGCTTCGCCGATGTCGTCGACGGTCACCGCGTAGTAGCTCCGGGAGGCGAACAAACGGGCGGCGGCATTGATCAGTTCCAGGCGCCGGACCGCGGTCCGGCGGCGGGTCTGCGTCGGCCGCTTGACCGGCTCACTCGCCGCCGGCTGCCGCTTCGCTGTCTCCTTCTTGGGCGCCATCGCGTCCTCCCGGCCGCCTGATCTTCACCAATCGGGGCTGTCGTTGACCAGGTTAGCAGCCGATCACACAGACTCCACGGGAGGCTCCGAGCCCGCCCCGGCCGCCCGGAGCGCGCCGAGGGCCATCCTGGCCAGCAGGGGGGTCACCGCGTCCCGGGGGAGGCCGCTCTTGTACTCCGTCGGGGAGTGGAGCAGCGCCAACGTGGCATGGACCGCGGCGCGAGCCTCGCCTTCGCTCAGGTCGGGGCGGATCTCGCCCACGACCTGCACCCACTCCTCGACATAGAGCCGCTGCACCCGACGCAGCCGCCAGGCGTCCTCGGGAGGCAGGCTCCGCAACTCCTCCTGCCAGGTCGTGAGGTGATCCCGGTCTTCGAGCGCGCTCCTCAGATGGTGAAGCACCATGGCCGTGAGCGCCACCTCCGGATCGGCGGCTCCATCGGCGATGGCCGTGATCTCCTCGAGCTGCCGCTCGATGATCCGGTCGTCCACGTGCCCTCCTGTCGAATCCGGACGGGCCCTTCAAAGTTAATGACCACAAGCATAGTGCGGCCAGAACCGCCCTGGACATGGTCGCCGGAAGTAATTCAGCGCAAACCTGATGGGCGGACCGTTTACAGCCGCCGCTGAGCGTGGAATCCTCGGTGGCCGATGCTGCCGACGGGGGAGAGCGTCATTGTCGAGTATCGGGGCGCGGTCGCCACGATCCGGCTCGACCGGACGGAGCGCCGCAACGCGCTGACGTACCCGATGCTCGAGGCCCTGCTCCAGGCCTGCGAGGAGGTCGCCGACGATCGCTCGGTGCGGGTGGTCGTCCTCACCGGGGCGGGCTCCGCCTTCTGCGCCGGCGGCGACATCCACCACCTCGTCGGCGACGACGTCGGCGGCCTGACCGAGAGCGAGCGGCGGGACCGCCTGGTCCGGCTGCATCGGACGTCCTTGCTTCTCCACACCATGCCCAAGCCGACGATCGCCGCCATCAACGGCCCCGCCCGGGGGCCGGGCGTCTCGCTGGCCCTGGCCTGCGACTTCCGGGTGATGGCCTCGACCGCCACGCTCGGAACGGCGTTCGCCGCCCTCGGCATCCCGGGTGACTTCGGGGGGACCTGGTTCGCCAGTCACCTGCTGGGCGTCGGCCGGGCCAAGGCGCTGTACCTCCTCAACCCGACGCTCGGTGCGGAGGAGGCCATGGCGTGGGGGCTCGTCACGTCAGTGGCGGGTCCCGAACAGTTCACCGCCGCCGTCGACGAGCTGGTCGGCAGGCTGGCCGCCGGTCCGGCCGACGCCTTCGCTCTCATGAAGGCCAACTTCGCCGCCGCCCTGACGTCCCCCCTGCCCGAGTTCCTCGACACCGAAGCGCACCACATGATCCTCGGGATGTCGACCAAGGAGTTCGAGGAGGGGGCCCAGGCCTTCCTGGAAGGCCGCCCCCCAGACTTCACCGCCCGCTGAGAGGGACGGCCGGACGCAGTGGCCCTACGGCCCCTTCCAAGCTCATGTTAGGGTGAGGTAACCTAGCCGGTCAATCAGGGTCGAGGTAGCCATGGCTGCTCGTCGGGCATTTTGGGACCCCTCCGGCTCGTTTCTTCGCGCGGTGCAACGTTGGTCGCCCAGCGATCCGTCTCCGAACGCTCTTGCGTTCTG
>JAUZEX010000285.1 GCA_030838815.1 Actinomycetota bacterium | reverse complement strand
TCGACCTGGCCGTTCTCGGTCCCGCCGTCGGGTGGACATGGAAACAGGTGCGCCCTAGGCAGGATGACGCCGATCCCGCCCCGCGACGCGGCAAGCTAGCAGGGTGCATGGCAGGGCCCGACTGTGGACGGGATCGGTCGTGACCGCAGGCGGGTACGCCTGGTTGACGACGGATTTGCGTCCCTTCACGCTCCCTCTCGTGGCTGCCATTCTCGTGGGAGGGCTCGTGGCGGTAGCGCTCGGAGCCAATCTGCTCCCGGCCCGGGTTCCTCGGCCCGGTCGTCCTCCCCACCTCGATGTCTGGGCGGCGCTGAGCGCGGCGCTCGCGCTGTGGGAACTGGGTGCATTCCTCCAACATCCGCGCGTCGAGCACCCGACCCTCAGTTCGCTCACGAACACGTTGTTTCAGAGCCATGTCGCTCGGGCTCTCGGACTGCTGATGTGGCTCGGCACCGGTACCAGGCTCGGTCGCCGATGACCCGACCCGTAACCCTCGTGGGATACGTCCTGCTTGCGACCGCGATGGCCACGTACCAGGCCCTCGGCCTGCTCCTCAGGAAAACAGCAACACTGGGACAGACCGTGGCCACCCTGCGACGGTCCAGAACGGGTCGGGTGTCGTTGCTCGCGACCTGGTTGTGGGTGGGCTGGCACCTGTTCATACGAGCCGGTTACTCGTGAGCGACGCGACGTTGGAACGGCTCGACCCGAACCGTGCCAGCGTCCGGCGGGCGGGGGTGGCGACCAAGATGGCGGCGGGGGCAGCAAAGAACAGCGTCAAGGCGGGCCGAGCGGACGGCGAAGACAATGGCCAAGGTGGCAGCCAGGGCGGGCAAAGTGGCGGGCAACATCGCGGTCGGGGCAAGAGGCGTCGCTTCGGAAGTGGGCCCTCGGGGGCAGCTGACCGGGCCGCGGTACGGCAAGCTGACAGGTAGTGTGCGTCGCCACCTCAGCGTCAAGGGTCGCTCCCTTCTCACCCCACCGAGCAGGCTCGGCGGGGACCCCGAATCCCGGTCGCGGACCTTGGCGGTCGGGCCGTTGCGGTGTTTGGCGACGATGATCTCCGCCGAGCCCTTCTCGGGCGAGTCAGTGTTGTAGGTGTCATCGCGGTAGATGAAGGCGACGACGTCGCTGTCCTGTTCGAGGGCGCCGGATTCGCGCAGGTCGGCGAGCATGGGCCGCTCGTCGGTCCGGAACTCGAGAGGCTGGTCGGGCCAGCATCTGAACCCGACGCTCCATCTGCAGGGAGGGCTCCCTCTTTGGGCTTGGCGTCGGGGCGGCAGCGTCGCGGGTGTGACCGACCGGCGTGTCGCGGACCTCGTCGTCGTGGTCCACCTCGCCTACCTCGTCTTCCTCCCCGCCGGGGCGGTACTCGTGGCACGGCGCCCCCGCCTGGCACCGCTCCACCTCGGGGCGATCGCGGTTGCGATCACCAGTGTCACCGTCGGGTTCGACTGTCCCCTCACCACCTGGGAGCAGACGCTGCGCCGTCGGGGTGGCCAGCACCCCTACCCGGGCGGGTTCGTCGACCACTACCTCAGCGGAGGGGCATTTCCCCACGGCGCGGATCGCGTCGGCCAGATCGTCGTCGCCGTCATCGTTGCCGCCGCCTACCTGCGCCTCGCCCGCAGAAACCGTACGAGGAGGCGGACGAGCGCCTCCGTACCGATCGGCCAGCAAGCCCCGAACAGCCCTGTCTCTCATCTCGCACCTGCTCACCCTGAAGACAGCGGCGCCCGCCGCGGCGAGAACCTCACCGACGCCGCGGGACTTTGAGGGCACCCGGAGAGCCGATGGTCGCGCGATGCCCCTCATTGTCCGCGAGGCGGTGATCCGAGGGTCGACAGGCCAGCAGGACGATGGAAATGGGTGTGCGGACCAATCACCCGG
This sequence comes from Actinomycetota bacterium, assembly GCA_030838815.1. Classification (GTDB taxonomy): domain Bacteria; phylum Actinomycetota; class Acidimicrobiia; order IMCC26256; family BP-133; genus BP-133. Next base: position 945 of record JAUZEX010000285.1, on the reverse strand, counting down.
GGGCGCACACCGGGCAGTGGCACCACGCCCGCAGCGTCTCCCAGGAGTAGATCCCCGTGCCGTGGGTGTCGTTCCACACGATGCCCAGGCCGTATCCGCCTACCAGCTCGGCGGTCTCGATCCGCAGCACCTCCGGCGCGCCGGCCCGGGGCCACACGGCAACGTCGCGCTGGCGCAACCCCCGGCATTCGGCACAGGGGCAGTTGAGCCGCAGTTCCTCCAGCCCGAAGTGCGACCCGTGGCCGTCGTCCCACTCGACGGTCAGGCCGTGCTCCCGGTCGACCTCGATGTTGGTGGGCTCGGGAACGCGCCGGGACATGACCCGGTCAGCCGCCGCCGAGGCCGGCGACGACCGCGGACGGGCCGCCCACGATGCCGCTCCGGTGGTGGATCCTCTGACGCTCCCACCCGGTGTCCATCATGTCAGTCTCGCGCCGGCCGCCTCGTCGCCGACGTGCCCGCCGTTTCGACGAGCTCCCCACCCTTCCCGTCAACATGTGTTGACTCTGCCGGGTCGTCAACATATATTGACTTCATGCGGACGACGTTCGATCACGATCCCCCCACCCCTGACGGGGTGCTCGCCGAACTGGCGGCGGTGCGCGAGACGCGTCGCCAAGTGGAACGCCGCGAGGCGGCGCTGGTGCGCCGCGCCCGCAACGACGGCATCGTCTGGGAACAGATCGCCGCGTCACTCGGCGTGAGCAAACAGGCGGTCCACCGCAAGTATGCCGGCCGGCGGCTGGCCCGGGGGCAGAACGCATAGTCGAACACGTCGGCGGGGTCGGAGACGGTGTGCGTCGCCCCCTCAGCGTCAAGGGTCGCGCCCTACGGGGCGCTCAACCGACGCAGAACCGGCGGGTACGAACCCCATCGGACCGGTTCCCCGTCGAAGAAGCGACGGGAGCCATCAGGAACGGCTAGCGAGCCAGGTCCGAGAATTTC
>JAUZEX010000263.1 GCA_030838815.1 Actinomycetota bacterium | reverse complement strand
GATGGGTGAGCCTGGGCTGAGGAAGAAGCTGAGAAAACGGGACGAATGTGTCGGCGCTGTGGTGGACGCTCAGTGGCAGAACTGCCCGCACTCGGACGCGCTCCGTCAAGAAAGCAGCGGCGAGTGCCTGGACTCGGCCGAAATCGCGCTGTTCGTACTCCATGGCACTTATGTCGCAAAGTGCCGATCTGCACTGAGTGTCATGATTTTGGGTACGATTCGCAACCAGTAAGCCTCCGCTGACGATCAAGGGCCGCCGGCGGAGTACAGGGCCACACGACACATACCTTCGACTTGGTTGGGGCTCAAGGCACGCTTCGCTGGGTTCCTCCCGTAGTTCTCCTTGCTTCGCCGTCGAATCCGCAGCTGCGGATCGGGGGAGTGACCAACAGGCCGAGCTGGGCGGCCGGTCCCGACCCCGTATGGCGTCGAAGTGGCTGTGTTTTTCGCCCGACGACCACGTTGTCGATCCACCCCAGTAGGAGAAAGGGATTCCATGATCGGGAGCAGAAGGGCCGCGATCACCGCGTCGCTCATTGGTGCACTGCTCATCGCGGGGGCCCCCACGTTCGCCTTCGGCGACCAGGGCTCCACCCATGAGTCGAAGGCGAACTCCGTCGCCGTTCAGAAGGCCAAGGACGCCGAGGACAAGAAGGCGGCCGATAAGAAGGCCGAGGACAAGAAGGCCGGCGACAAGAACTCTGGCGACAAGAAGGCCGCCCCCGACAAGAAGCCGGCCGACAAGAAGCCGGCCGACAAGAAGGCCGACGAGAACAAGAAGAAGGCGGACGACAACGCCGCCGCCGACAAGAAGAAGTCCGACGACAAGAAGAAGTCGGACGAGAACGCTGCCGCCGACAAGAAGAAGTCCGACGACAACAAGAAGTCCGACGACAAGAAGAAGTCGGACGACAAGAAGAGCGGCGGGGACGACAAGCAGGCCTCGGACAAGAAGAAGTCCGACGACAAGAAGTCCGACGAGGACCGCAAGGCCAAGACGGACCCCGGCCACAAGGACGACTGGAAGAACAAGCAGCACGACGACAAGTGGGACCGGGAATGGGACCACAACCGGGACCGCGAGCACCGTCACCACAACTGGGACACGCACCGTCGCTACTACCGGTACGGCTACTACGGACCCGGCTACTACGACGACTGCGGCTACTACAGCTCCGGCTACGACGGGTACAACGACAACTACTCCTACTACGGCCCTGACGCCTGCGGGTACGAGTACGGCGGCTACCAGTCGCACTTCCTCGTCGACATGAGCTGGGACCAGGAGGTTCCGAACCCGGGCCCGCGAGACGCCGTGGGGACGGCCAACCTCGACATCGACGTGGCGGCCGGCCAGCTGTGCTTCCGCCTCGCCTACGACGGGATCGACCGGGCCATCGGCGCTCAGATCCACCCCGGGCGGCTCGGTGAGGGTGGCCCGAACCTCGTGCTGCTCCGGGTCGGTGACAACGGCGACGACGGGTGCGTGCGGGTCGACCCCCGGATCCTGTCCGAGATCCAGAACGACCCTCGGGGCTACTACCTCGAGATCGACGACCAGAACGGGCCGGCGATGCGGGGCCAGCTGGACGCCCCGGACTACCGCAACCGTTACTAGGTCCAACGGGTAGCACCGCCGGCATCGCCGGATGCGCCCCCAGTGGGTGCGTCCGGCGGTGCCGGCGCGTTCCGCTACATTTGCCCTCTGGCGGAGCCGCTCCGTGATGTCCCTCAAGTACGGCGGCAAGGCTGCCGAGAAAGGGACAGAACTACCGCATCACCGGGTACGGAGCGAGCCCAGCGCCTGGACAGCTCCCGCCGCCGAAACAATATTTTTTTGGCGCAACGCGCGCCGCGATCACAGAGGAGAGATGGAGATGGCGGGAAAGGTCAAGAAGAAGGACGACGGCGCCGTTCAGTCGAAGACGGCCCGGGCGTCGATGCGGACGGGCGGGGGCAAGGCTGAGTTCATCGCCGCCGCTGACGCCCCGCGGATCGTCCCGCTCGGGGGCGGTACGCACGCCTACATCCTCGACCCCCGGGACGGGAAGACCCGCCGCTTCAAGGTCGCGTCCGACGAGTTCTTCGGCATGCTGACCACCCTCGAGGAGGCCGGCCACGGCGACCGCATGCGCCGCGACCTGAACGAGCTCGCCAACCGCTACCCGACCTCTGGGTGGTCGCAGGCGATCGCCCGGATCGACGCCCCGGCCGTCGAGGACGCCCCCGAGGCCGACCTCGTCACGTCCGACGAGAACGCCGCCTAGCCCTCAGCCAGCCCGTCTTCGAACGAGCGGCCGCTGCGCCCGACGGGCGCCGGCCGCTCTTTCGCGTCCGTAAGCGAAAGAGGTACTTTGCGGCATTAGTGAAAAGTGGCATCCTGTGACACGTCGGGCCGGATGCGACGCAGGAGGTGCCGAAGTGACGGTGACGACCCACCAGCTGGAGGCGACGGGGACCACGGATCCCGACGCCCTGATTCACCGGATCACGGCCACGCCGGAGGGGCACTCCGACCCTTACGGGTTGTACCGCCAGCTCCGGACGGTGGCGCCCATCCACCGCAGCGGCCTCGACGGGGTCTGGTACGTGTCGGGCTTCGACGCCTGCCGTGAGGTGCTGGGCGATCCCCGCATCGGCAAGAACGACCAGTTCATCGTGCCCCGCCATGGCGTCGACCCGGAGCGGGTCCGGCTGGCGCGGCGGCGCCGCGCGCGGAGGTCGATGATCACGGCCAATCCGCCCGAGCACACCCGGCTGCGGGGGGCGGCCAAGGGGGCCTTCATCCCGCCCGCCATGAACGCCCTCCGGTCCCGGGTGGCGGCCATCGTCGCCGAGCGGCTCGACCGCCTGGCGGCACTGGGCGAAGCCGACGTTATGGCTGAGCTGGCCTTCCCCATGCCGGTCACCGTCGTCGGGGAGATGATCGGGGTCCCGGAGGAGGACCGGGCCTGGTTCCGGCCGCTCATGCGCACCCTCGTCTCCTCCGACTCCTTCAAGCGCTCCCCCGATGAGCTGGCCGAGGTGGAGCGGGCCGGCGACGAGCTCGACGCCTACTTCCTCGAGCTCATCGCCCGCCGGCGCAAGGAGCCGGCCGACGACCTGCTGTCGTACTTCGTCGCCCAGTCCGACGACGGGCTCCTCAGCGAGGACGAGCTCTTCTCCACGGTGACCCTGCTCTTCTTCGCCGGGTTCCTCACCACCACGAACCTGATCGGCAACGGGCTCACCGCCCTGTTCGACCACCCCGCCGAGCAGGCCCGCCTCTGGGCGCAGCCCGAGCTCGCTCCGGCCGCCGTCGAGGAGATCCTCCGCTTCGACTCGCCGGTCCAGTTCGTTCACCGCAACGTGCTCGAGCCTTTCGAGCTGGACGGGCACGAGCTCGCGGCCGGCGACGTCGTCCTGGTCCTCCTGGCCGCCGCCAATCGCGACCCCGCCCGCTTCGCCCACCCCGACCGCTTCGACGTCGGCCGGCCCGACAACCTGCACCTCGCTTTCGCCTGGGGCCTCCACTTCTGCCTCGGAGCCCGCCTGGCCCGGATGGAGGGGCAGCTGATCTTCGAGGGCCTCGTCGACCGGTTCGCCCGGGTCGAACCGGCCGGGGAGCCCGTCCGCAACCCCGGCCTCGCCATCCGCGGCTTCGATGCGCTGCCGGTGCGCTTCACGCCTCGCTGAACGCCCGTCCCCCAGTCCCTACAGGGGCCGCTGTTACACTTCCCGGCCTCATGGAAACCACTGTCGAAGCGCTGGAGGGCAACAAGGTCCGCCTCCGGGTCGCCGTCCCCGCCAGCGAGTTCGAGTCGGCCATCGACGCCGCCTTCCGCAAGCTGGCCCGTGAAGTCCGGATCCCCGGCTTCCGGCCCGGGAAAGCGCCCCGCCGGCTCCTCGAAGCCCACCTGGGCCTGGAGATCGCCCGGGAGCAGGCCATCCGGGACTCGGTGCCCGATTACTACCTCAAGGCCATCGAGGCCGAAGACCTCGACACGATCGCCGCGCCGGAGTTCGAGATCACCGGCGGGCAGGACGAGGGCGACGTCGAGTTCGACGCCGTCGTCGAGGTGCGACCCCAGGTCGAGATCGAGGGCTACGACGCCCTCCAGATCACCATCGAGGACCCATCAGTCCTCGACCCGGAGATCGACGTGCAGATCGACGGCCTGCGGGAGCGGTTCGCCGACCTCGAGGAGTCGACCACCCCCCTGGGCAAGGGCGACTACGCCCAGCTCAACATCAAGGGCTACATCCACGACGAGGAGGTTCCCGGCCTGACGGTCAGCGACTTCCTCTACGAGGTGGGCTCGGAGCTGGTCGTGCCCAAGCTCGACGAGGAGCTCGAGGGCAAGCGGCCGGGCGACATGCTCAAGTTCAACGACGAGCTCCCCGCCCGCTGGGGCGACCGGGCCGGGGAAGAAGTCGCCTTCCAGGTTCTGGTCAAGGAGACCAAGCGCAAGGTCCTGCCCGACCTCACGGACGAGTGGGTCCGGGAGGCGAGCGAGTTCGACACCGTCGAGCAGCTGCGGGGCGACATCCGGGCCCGGATGGAGAACGTGCGCCGGATCCAGGCCCACCTGGCGGTGAGGGACAAGGTGCTCGCCGCCGTCGGGGCCAAGGTGGCCGTCGACATCCCCGAACCGCTCGTCCAGGAGGAGATGGAGCGCCGCCTCCACAATCTGGTCCACCGGCTCGAGGAGCAGGGCGCCACCGTCGAGCAGTACCTGATGGCCACGGGCGTGACGCAGGACCAGCTCATCGCCGACGTCCGGCTCGAATCCACCAAGGCGGTCAAGGCCGACCTGGCGCTGCGGTCGGTGGTGGCCGCCGAGCAGATCGTCGCCGACGACGAGGAGGTCGAGGCGGAAATCGCCCGCGCGGCCGAGCGAAGTGGGCGCAAACCGGCTCAGCTGAGGAAAGAGATCGAACGCGGCCAGGGTCTCCAGGCGGTACGCTCTGAATTGTCCCGAGGGAAGGCCCTGCAGTTCCTGGTGGACCACGCCACTGTGGTCGACGAGGAGGGAAAGCCCCTCGATATTTCGCTCCCAGAGCCTGCTCCGGAAGCACCGGCGGAAGACCCCGAGGAGGAGTCACAGTCGTGACTGAGCGGATCAAGAACTACCTCGTCCCGACGGTGATCGAGCAGACGAACCGGGGCGAGCGGGCCTTCGACCTCTACTCCCGGCTCCTCAAGGAACGGATCATCTTCCTGGGCACGCCGATCGACGACACCGTCGCCAACCTGGTCAGCGCCCAGCTCCTCCACCTCGAGAGCGAGAACCCGGACCAGGACGTCAGCATCTACATCAACTCGCCGGGCGGTGAGATCACCGGTCTCTTCGCCATCTACGACACGATGCAGTACATCAAGTGCGACGTCCGCACCATCTGCATCGGGCAGGCCGCCTCGGCCGCCGCCGTGCTGCTGGCCGCCGGCTCGCACGGCAAGCGCTTCGCCCTGCCGCACGCCCGGATCCTCATTCACCAGCCCCACGGTGGTGCCGCCGGCCAGGCCGTCGACATCGAGATCCAGGCCAAAGAGATCATCCGCATGAAGACGCTGCTGGAGGAGATCCTGGCCCACCACACGGGCCAGACGATCGACCGCATCCACCGTGACTCCGACCGCGACTTCATCATGAGCGCCGAGGAGAGCAAGGAGTACGGCGTCATCGACGAAGTGCTCACGAACCGGGAGCTTGCTGCGGTGGCCACGGCCGCCGGTGTGAGCTGAGTCCAGGAATCGGGTCGGGAGGCGGGCCGGTGGCCAAGTTCGGCGATGGGGGGGACCTGCTGAAGTGCTCTTTCTGTGGAAAGAGCCAGAAGCAGGTGAAGAAGCTGATCGCCGGTCCCGGCGT
>JAUZEX010000260.1 GCA_030838815.1 Actinomycetota bacterium | reverse complement strand
TCTGGTCGTTGACCAGCACCGCGGCGTTCTCGTCGAAACGAATGTAGCTGCCGTCGGGCCGCCGCTTTTCCTTCGTGGTCCGGACGACGACGCACTTCACCACGTCGCCCTTCTTCACCGCCGCGCCGGGAATGGCGTCCTTCACGGTGGCCACGAAGACGTCACCGATGGTGGCGTAGCGACGCCGCGTCCCGCCCAGGACCTTGATGCACAGGACGGTCTTGGCCCCCGAGTTGTCGGCCACCTTGAGGCGGCTCTCCTGCTGGATCATCGCCTCACCGGGCCCGTTCGAGAACTTCGATTACCCGCCACCGCTTCAGCTTCGAAGTCGGACGGGTCTCGGCGACGCGCACGCGGTCACCCTCCCGGAGGTTGTTCACCTCGTCGTGGGCGAAGAGCCGGGTCGTGCGCTGGAGGGTCTTCTGGTACCGGCGGTGGCGGACGCGGTCGACAACGACCACGATCACCGTCTTCTCCATCTTGGTGGAGACGACGGTGCCCTCGCGGACCTTCCGCCGGTTGGGACGCTCAGTCGGTGTAGGGGTTGTGTCGCTCATGCGCTTTCACCGGCCTCGGCGGCCTGGATCTCCTTTTCCCGCAGCACTGTGAGGATCCGGGCGATGTCGCGCCGCACCATGCGCAGCCGGGCGGAGTTGTCGAGCTGGCCGGTCACGATCTGGAACCGCAGGTTGAACATCTCCTGCTTGGCCTCGGCCAGCTTGTTCTCGAGCTCGGTCTCGTCGGCCTCGCGGAGTTCGGCGCCCTTGCTCGGCATCAGTCCTCCTCCCGAAGCGCGAAACGCGTCTTGATCGGCAGCTTGTGGGCGGCGAGGCGCATGGCTTCACGGGCCGTGGCCTCGGGCACGCCCGACAGCTCGAACATGATCCGGCCCGGCCGCACCACGGCCACCCAGCGCTCGGGGTTCCCCTTGCCGGAGCCCATGCGGGTCTCGGCCGGCTTCTCGGTGATGGGCTTGTCGGGAAAGATGTTGATCCAGACCTTGCCACCCCGCTTGATGTAGCGGGTCATGGCGATACGGGCAGCCTCGATCTGTCGGTTGGTGATCCAGCCCGGCTCGAGGGCCTGAAGGCCGTAGTCGCCGAAGTTGACCTTCGTCGCCCCTTTGGCGACGCCGTCCATCCGCCCCCGCTGCTGCTTGCGGTGCTTGACCTTCTTGGGCATCAACATGGCAACTAGTCCTCGTCACCCCGGAAGTGGGGCGCCTCGTGATGCTGGCGGGTCCGCCGTTCGATCTCCTCTTCCTCGGCCAGAAGGCGCTCGAGTTCGGGGTCGGCTTCCTTGACCACGGGGGCCGGCGCGGCCTCGGCGCCCTCATCGGACGCCGCCACCGCTTCGACGGCGACCGGCTCGCTGTCAGGCCGGCGGCGACCGCCGCCGGCGCTGATGACCCGACGGGGCCGGGCCTGACCGGCGGTCTCACCGACGGCCATGGCCGCTTCCTTGGCGATCTTGTCCTCGCTGCCGGCCCGGTAGGGCAGGATGTCGCCCTTGTAGATCCAGACCTTCACGCCGATCCGCCCGAAGGTCGTACGTGCCTCGGCCAGGCCGTAGTCGATGTCGGCCCGGAGGGTATGGAGCGGCACGCGGCCTTCCCGGTACCACTCCCGGCGCGCCATTTCGGCGCCACCCAGGCGACCGGAGCACTGCACCTTGATGCCCTGGGCGCCGGCCTTCATGGCCGTCTGCACGGCCCGCTTCATGGCCCGCCGGAAGGACACCCGACCGGTGAGCTGGTCGGCCACGCCCTGGGCGATCAGGTTGGCGTCGAGCTCGGGCTGCTTGATCTCCTGGATGTTGAGCTGGATCTTGGGGTTGCCCGAGATCTTGAACAGCCCCTGGCGGAGCCGGTCGGCCTCGACGCCGCGGCGGCCGATGACGATGCCCGGCCGGGCGGTGTGGACGTCGATCCGGAGGCGGTCGCGGGTGCGCTCGATCTCGACCCGGCTGACCGCCGCCCGGCGCAACTGGGCGTCGAGGTACTTGCGGATCTTGACGTCCTCGGTGAGGTAGTCGGTGTACTCGCGATCGGCGAACCACCGTGACTTCCAGTCGGTGACAATCCCGAGCCTGAACCCGTAAGGGTTGACCTTCTGACCCATCCCTACTCCTCTTCCCCGTTCTCAGGGGTGACAGCTTCGGAGGCGGGAGCGGGCGTTTCTTCCCGACCAAGGCTGGCGTAGCGAGCCGCCTTCTCCTCTTCCGACTCTTCGGTGGTGGCTTCTTCGGCCGTGGCTTCTTCGGCTGGGGCTTCAGACCCAGCCTCGGGCGGCCCCGGTTCGACCTCGGGCACAGAGGCGTCGTCGGGGAGCTCCTCCTGCGGAGCCTCCGCTCCCTTGCCGCGGCCCTTCCCGGCTTTGGGGGCCGCCTCGTCGGCAGCCTTCCGGCGCCGACCGGGGATCACACCCCGGCGCCGCTGCGTCCCGGACGCGCTGTCGCGCCGGCGCCGGGCCTGGAGCTCGGCGTCGGACAGGCGGGCGACGATGATCGTGATGTGGCACGTCCGCTTGCGGATGCGGGTGGCCCGGCCCCGGGCCCTGGGCCGCCACCGCTTGATGGTCGGGCCCTCGTCGGCGTAGGCCACGGAGACGAACAGCTCGTCGGGCGGGATGTTCAGGGTGTGGTCGGCGTTGGCGACGGCCGAGTTCATCACCTTCAGGACCTCACGGGCCGGCCCCCGTGCGTTGAACTGCAGCACGTGGCGGGCGTCGTCGACGTCGAGGCCCCGGATCAGGTCGAGGACCTCACGGACCTTGTAGGCCGACGTGCGGAGGTATTTGAGGGTGGCCCTCGTCTGCGGCGTGTCCTTGGTGGCGGTCTCAGGCATCGGTCATCTCTCTACCGGCGGCTCGACCGCTCCTGGCCGGCGTGGTACCGGAAGGTGCGGGTCGGCGCGAATTCGCCGAGCTTGTGCCCGACCATGGCCTCGGTGACGTAGACGGGGACGTGCTTGCGGCCGTCGTGGACGGCGATGGTGTGGCCCACCATGTCGGGGATGATCGTCGAGCGGCGCGACCAGGTCTTCACGACCCGCTTCTCGCCGGTCGAGTTCAGCCGCTCGACCTTCACCCGCAGGTGGTCGTCGATGAACGGGCCCTTCTTCAGACTTCTCGGCATTCCTACCTACCTCCGGGCCCCGCGGCCTCGCCGCCGGCGGATGATCATCTCGTCGGAGGCCTTGTGCTTGGCCCTCGTGCGACCCTCTTTCTTGCCCCACGGCGACGTGGGGTGGCGGCCTCCGGAGCTCTTGCCCTCGCCGCCGCCGAGCGGGTGGTCGACCGGGTTCATGGCCACGCCCCGGGTGTGGGGGCGGCGGCCCTTCCACCGGTTCCTCCCCGCCTTGCCCAGCGAGATGAGCTCGGCCTCGGCGTTCCCGACCGAGCCGACGGTGGCCCGGCAGTCGATGGGAACCCGGCGCATCTCGGTCGACGGGAGCCGCAGAGTGGCGAAATCACCCTCCTTGGCCACCAACTGGATGCTCATCCCCGCCCCTCGGGCGATCTTCCCGCCGGCGCCGGGCTTCAGCTCGACGTTGTGGATGACGGTACCGACCGGGATGTAGCGCATCGGCAGCGCGTTGCCCGGGCGGATCTCGGAGCCCTGGCCGGACTGGAGCATGTCGCCCACCGCCACCCGGGCCGGGGCCAGGATGTAGCGCTTTTCGCCATCGGCGTAGTGGAGCAGCGCGATCCGGGCGTTGCGATTGGGGTCGTACTCGATGCTGGCCACCTTGGCCGGGATCCCGTCCTTCTCGCGACGGAAGTCGACCTTGCGGTACTTCTGCTTGTGACCGCCCCCCACGTTGCGGGCGGTGAGGCGGCCGTGGACGTTGCGGCCGCCCGTCCGGGGCTTGGGCTCGAGGAGCGACTTTTCAGGCTTGTCGGTCGTGATCTCGGCGAAGTCGGAGACGGACTGGAACCGGCGCCCGGGGCTGGTTGGCTTGCGCTTGCGCAGCGGCATTCGCGTTAGCTCCCGAAGATGTCGATGCGGTCTTCAGCGGCGACCGCCACGAGGGCACGCTTCGTGGTGGATCGCTGACCGAACGTGTTGGTCCGCCGGTTGCGCTTACGCTTGCCCCGGCGGTTCATGGTGGTCACGTTGAGCACCTTGACGTTGAAGATCTGCTCCACCGCCTGGCGGATCTCGATCTTGTTGGCGCTCGGCGCGACGAGGAAGGTATAGACGTTGCGGTCGAGCAGGCCGTACGACTTCTCCGACACGACCGGCTTCAGGATGATGTCGCGAGGGTCCTTGCTCATGCCTGCAGACCTCCCCGGGCCGAAAGCGTGGCAAGGGTGGCCGCGGTGAAGATCACCCGATCGGCGACCAGCACGTCGTAGGTGTTGAGCTCCTCAGGGCTGACCAGGCCGACCCGGTCCCCGAGGTTCCGGAACGACTTCCAGGCCGTCTCGTCGTCACGGGCCAGCACCACGAGCACCCGCTCGCCGTCGGCCACGCCGGCGGCCTTGAGGCCGGCCAGCGCGTCCTTCGTCTTCGGGACGGCGAAGGCCCAGTCGTCAACGACCGTGACCATGCTCGACGCCGCCCGGTCGGACAGGGCGGAGCGGAGCGCCAGCCACACCATCTTCTTCGGCGTCCGCTGGCGGTAGCTGCGGGGGTGCGGGCCATGGGCCACGCCGCCACCCCGCCAGTGGGGCGCCCGGGAGGATCCCTGGCGGGCCCGGCCGGTGCCCTTCTGCTTCCAGGGCTTGGCCCCGCCGCCCGACACCTCAGCCCGGCTCTTGGTCGAGTGGGTGCCCGACCGCGCCGCGGCCAGCTGCGCCGTCACGACCTGGTGCATGACCGGCACGTTGGGCTGGATCCCGAAGATCCCCTCGGGGAGGGCGGGATTGACGACCGTGGCCATCAGCGGACCTTCCCCTTCACCGCGTTGCGGACGAAGACGAGCCCGCCCGTAGGACCGGGGATGGCGCCCTTGACGAGGAGGAGGCCCCGCTCGGCGTCGCCCTCGACCACCTCGAGGTTCAGGGTGGTCGTGCGCACGTTGCCGTACTGACCGGCCATCTTCATGCCCTTGAACACCCGGCTGGGGGTGGCACAGGCCCCGATGGACCCCGGCGCCCGGTGCTTCTTGTGGTTACCGTGGGAGGCGCCCTGGCCCTTGAAGTTGTGCCGCTTGATGTGGCCGGAGAAGCCGTGGCCCTTGGAGATGCCGGTCACGTCGACGATGTCGCCGGAGGCGAACACGTCGGCCTGGATCACCTG
>JAUZEX010000230.1 GCA_030838815.1 Actinomycetota bacterium | reverse complement strand
TCCCACCGGGAGGCCCAGATCGCCCTGAAGCTGCAGCGCACCACCCAGGGCCAGGAGGGCGCCACCGTCTTCGACGACCTGGGCGTGTACCGGGTCCTGGGCGAGCTCGGCGACGCCGCCACCGCCCCGGTCATGGAGCGCTTCGTGCGCGACTGGCTCGGCCCGCTCATCGACTACGACGCCCACAAGGGCTCCGAGCTGGTTCCCACCCTGTGCCGTTATTTCGATTGCGGTGGCAACTACGACGCCACAGCGGAGGCGCTGGCCATCGGTCGCAGCACCTTCAAGTACCGGCTGCGGCGGATCCGGGAACTGCTGACCCACGACCTCTCCGATCCCGAGGTCAACTTCAACCTGCAGCTGGCCACCCGGGCCTGGCATGTCTCCCAGGCGCTGCGGGCCTGACCGTTCAATCAACGACCATGGCGCTCCCAGTGGGCGCCGAACAGGTCCTCCTCCTCGACGGCCAGCGCCGCAACGGGACGTGACACCCACGTGAGGTTCACGAAGTGACGGGCGTTGACGTTCTCCGTGGTGATGTTCCCGCCCCACGTCCCGCAGCTCAGACTGAGGGTGAACGGGAGGCGGTTGCGGGCGCTGCCGGCGCCCTCGTTCAGGTTCTGGTTCACCATCACCCGGGCGGTCTTCGTCCCGAGCGCCAAGGCGTCGACGTGGGCGTCCCGGGACGTGTGGATACCGCAGGTGTGGCCCAGCCCCTGGTAGGCGGTGACGGCGTTGACCACGTCCACGGCGCCGGCGATGTCGCCGTCGTAGCGGTAGAGGGCGAGGACGACCGAGAGCTTCTCCCCGGAGAAGGGGTGGTCGGGCCCGGCGCCGTCCTCCTCCACGATGAGGAACGTACGGTCGGCGGGAATGGCGAAACCGGCCAGCTCGGCGATGTGGGAGGCGGGCTTGGCGATCACGGCCAGGGCCGGGATCTCGCCGCCGTCGGGCCACATCGCCCGCCGCAGCGCTTCCTTCTCGTCGGGTCCGCACCGGTAGCCGCCGGCGTCCACCAGGCGTTCCAGCAACGGTTCGTAGACCGAGCCTTCGGCCACGACGGCGTTGTCGGCCAGGCAGCTCGTGGCGTAGTCGAATGTCTTGGCCGCGGCGATGGCGGTGGCGGCGTCGTCGAGGTCGGCCGTCTCGTCCACCACGTGGACGGAGTTGCCCACGCCAACGCCGTAGGCGGGAGTCCCTGAGCCGTAGGCGGCCTTCACCATTCCGGCGCCACCGGTGGCGACGACGAGGTCGGCCTGGCGCATGAGCTCGGCGGTCTTGGCCATGGACGGTTCGTCGACGACCTGAATGAGGTCGGCCGGGGCCCCCACCTGCCGGCAGGCTTCGCGCATGTAGTCGACCACCAGTGCCGTACTGGCCTGCGTGCGGGGATGCGGCGCCACGACGATGGCGTTGCGGCCCTTGAGGGCGAAGAGCGCCTTGACCGGCGGGGTGGCGTCGGGCCCGGTCGTGGGGATGAGGGCGGCCACCACTCCGACGGGCTTGGCGATCTTGACCAGGCCGGCCACCGGGTCGTCCTCCACCACTCCGACCGTGCGGACGGACCGCATGTCGGCCAGGACTCCCGTCACCCGCTTGTTGATCTTGACCAGCTTGTCGGCGTAGTTGCCGAAGCCGCCCTCGTCCACGGTGAGCTGGGCCAGCGCCTCGGCCCGGTCCTTGCGGACGACGGCCCAGGCCACCGCCGTGACCAGATCGTCGACCTGGTCCTGCGTGTACTCGGCGATGGCGTCCTGGGCGGCGCGGGCGCGCACCATGATTTCGGCGATCTGTCCGGCGACGTCGGGGGAGGTCTTCGTTTGGCTCATGGGCCCGATGCTGGCAGGCGACGGGGCCGGAGGGAGGGGCTGGCCGGGGCGAAGGTTCGGCACCGGTTACGCCCCGGCGGGGCCGCTACCCGGTACCCCCGCCGGCGCGACGATCGCCGCAACCTGCTTGGACCGAAAGGACGCGCCATGGATGTCACCGACCGCTCTCCCTCCCTGAACGGCTGGCGGGAGCTCATCGACGGGGCCGAGATCGGTGAGATCGACGAGCCGATCATCAACGTCGACCGGGACGACACCCGGGAGTACGACGCCATCTTCATCGGCGGCGGCGCCGGAGGGCGCTTCGGATCGGCCTACCTGCGGGCCCTCGGGGGCCGGCAGCTCGTCATCGACAAGTGGCCCTTCCTCGGGGGGAGCTGCCCTCACCAGGCCTGCGTGCCCCACCACCTGTTCTCCGAAGCAGCCCGGGAACTCGACCTGGCCCGCTGGATGTCGGGCAAGCTGTGGTTCCCCGAGTTCGAGGAGAAGCGGGCCTCCATCCTCGAGATGGTCGAGCTGTTCCGGGCCGGGCGCAACACCGCCCACGCCTTCATGAACTGGCAGAGCAAGGAGCAGCTGGGGATGGAGTACATCCTCAACGCCCCGGCCACGGTCATCGACGCCCACACCGTCGAGGCCGCCGGCGAGCGCTTCTCGGCCCGCAACCTCGTCCTCGCCACCGGGGCGACCACCCGCTGGCCGGCCATCCCCGGCCTCGACATCCCCGGTGTGTTCGACTTCGCCGGCCTCGTCGAAGACCTCGACTACGAACCCAACCGTTGCGTGATCATCGGCGGCTCCAAGATCGCCCTCGAGTACGGGTCCTTCTTCCAGGCCACGGGGTGCGCCACCACGATCGTGTCCCGCAGCCCGCTCATGCGCACGGCCAGCCTCCACCACGTCGACGAGGACCTGCGGAGCTATGTGGTGAACGGGATGCGCGCCCGCGGGATGACCATCCTGGAGGGGGCCGAACCCGTCGAGGTGGTCGGCAACGGGCGGGTCACCGGAGTGAGGGTCCGCCTGGCCGACGGACGGGAGGAGGTCCTCGATACCGACTTCGTGTTCGTCGGCACCGGCGAGCAGGCCCGGTCGGAGCCGTTCGTCGAGGCCCTGGGCGTGGACATCGACGAGCGCGGCTCCATCGTGGTCGACCGGCGGATGCAGACGTCCGTGCCGGGCGTCTACGCCATCGGCGACCTCATCGGAGCGCCCATGGAGATGTTCAAGGCCCGCAAGTGCGGCATGACCGCGG
This sequence comes from Actinomycetota bacterium, assembly GCA_030838815.1. Classification (GTDB taxonomy): domain Bacteria; phylum Actinomycetota; class Acidimicrobiia; order IMCC26256; family BP-133; genus BP-133. The sequence goes on along the minus strand of JAUZEX010000230.1, from coordinate 908 downwards.
CCCGCAACATCATGGGCGAGCCCTACGAGTTCGACTTCTCCGAGTACCCCGACTTCCTCCACTCGACCTACGAAGTGACCTGGGTGGGGCTGACCGAAGCCGAAGCCCGGGAGCGCTACGAGAACGTGATCGTCATCCAGATGCCGCCCAAGGGCGTCGAGTTCGAGGACCTGCCCCTGCCCTGCGCCGAGGGCACGATGATCTACGCCTTCACCAAGCCCGAGCTCACCGGCTTCCAGAAGTGCGTGGTCGACGCCGACAGCCGCCGCATCGTCGGCGCCCACCATGTCGGCTACGGGGCCAAGGACGCCTTCCAGTACATCGATTTCCTCATCCGCCGCCCCCAGGGGCTCACCATCGACGACATGGCGGAGATGAACGAGCTCTTCCTCAACCCTGAGCACTTCATCCAGCTCTGCCGGCTGCGGGCCGGCCAGCGGGACGTCGTCGACCTCTGATACGACGCAGACCGGGAGACCGGGTCTTCACGGCCGTGGATATTCGCCGACCGCGACCGGTCGCGGGTGCCCCGTGCGGAGTCGGCGACAGCCCGAGCGGGTTGCCCACATAGTTTGTGGGTAATCCGCTCGGGCCCGTAGCTTCCGGGAACAACATGGTGCTCGCCCTCGACCGCTTCTTCGTCCACCGGGTCCTGCAGGGCAACAACGTGATCGCCGAGATCGAAACCAGGTTCCTGTAGGTATGGAGGTGACGGTGCGACGCGGCACGCCGGAGGACGCCGGCGCCTGTGGGCGGATCTGCTACCAGGCCTTCGCCACCCTCGCCGCCGCCCACGCTTCCCCTGCGACTTCCCGTCGGTGGAGGTGGCCACCGGCCTGACGGCGAGGTTGCTGGCCAATCCCGGGATCTACGCCGTCGTGGCCGATGCCGGAGGCGATGTGGTGGGG
>JAUZEX010000139.1 GCA_030838815.1 Actinomycetota bacterium | reverse complement strand
CGTGCGGGAGTTGAAGACGGTCGACCGCCGGATCTACGAGGCGGCCAGCGTCTTCTTCGGCTGAATCCCGGCCGGGCGGCAGCGCAGTCGTCGGTAGCATCGTCCCGATGGACGCCCTGGAGGAGCTTGTCGCCCTGCTCGACCTCGAGCCGCTGGAGGTCAACCTCTTCCGGGGCGTGAGCTGGAAGGACGACCGCCCCCGGGTGTTCGGCGGCCAGGTGCTCGGCCAGGCGCTGGTGGCGGCGGTGCGCACCGTCGAGGGGAAGAGCGTCCACTCCCTCCACGCCTACTTCCTGCGGCCCGGCGACCCGAGCGTTCCCATCATCTACGAGGTCGACCGCATCCGAGACGGCAAGTCCTTCACCACCCGTCGCGTGGTGGCGATCCAGCACGGCGAGGCGATCTTCAACCTGCAGGCTTCGTTCCACGTCGAGGAGGAGGGCCTCGACCACCAGGCGCCGATGCCCGAGGCGCCGCCGCCGGAGTCGCTGCCGTCGGCCGAAGAGCTCCAGCCGCCGCCGGTCGAGGGCCGCCTGTGGCGCGAGCTGCCCATCGACATGCGTTATGTCGACGGCCCGCCCTGGGAGCGGCCGGCGTCCCCCGGGGCCCGCCAGCTGGTCTGGATCCGGGCCAACGGGGAGCTGCCCGACGATCCGCTGCTCCACGCCTGCGTCGTCGCCTATGCGTCCGACTACTCGCTGCTGGGCAGCGCCCTCATCCCCCACGGCCGGACCCACTTCGACGAGACGATCATGATGGCCAGCCTCGACCACGCCATGTGGTTCCACCGGCCCTTCCGGGCCGACGAGTGGCTGCTCTACAGCCAGACCAGCCCGTCCGCCTCCGGAGGTCGGGGCCTGGCCTACGGCGGGATCTTCCGTCGCGACGGCACCCTCGCCGTCTCGGTCGTCCAGGAGGGCCTCATCCGCCCGGTCGACCCGGCCAAGCTGACCCACTTCTACAAGTCCTAGCCAAGGGACGTCCCATGCCTTCTCCCGACGGACGGGTCGACCTCCGCTCCGACACCGTGACGACCCCCACCCCGGCCATGCGCCGGGCGATGGCCGAGGCCGAGGTCGGCGACGACGTCTACGGCGAGGACCCGACGGTCAACCGCCTCGAGGAGCTGGCCGCCGCCCGGGTCGGGAAGGAGGCGGCGGTCTACGTCCCGTCGGGGACGATGGGCAACCAGATCGCCCTCCGGGTCCTGGCGCCGAGGGGGACGGAGGTGCTGTGCCCGGCCCGGGCCCACATCCGCCAGTACGAGGCGGCCGCCGCCGCCCTCAACGCCGGCCTGCAGATTCGGCCGCTCCACGACCGGGACGGCATGTTCGGGCCGGAGGCGGTGGAGCTGGCCGCCGAGGGCCCGGCCCACCACCTCCCGCTGCTCGGCCTCGTGACGATCGAGAACACCCACATGCCGGCCGGTGGCGTGCCGTGGGCCCCGGCTCAGGTGGAGGCGGTGGCGGCCGCCGCCCGCCGCCACCGCCTTCCGGTCCACTGCGACGGCGCCCGGTTGTTCAACGCCGCCGTCGCCCTCGGCGTCAACGCCGCCGACCTCGCCGCCCCCGTCGACACCGTCATGTTCTGCCTCTCCAAAGGCCTCTCGGCCCCGGTCGGGTCGATGCTGGCCGGATCGGCCGACCTGATCGCCGCCGCCCGGCTCGAACGGGCCCGGCTCGGCGGCGGCATGCGCCAGGCGGGCGTCATCGCCGCCGCCGGCATCGTGGCCCTGACCGAGATGGTCGACCGGCTGGCCGAGGACCACGCCCGGGCCCGCCGGCTGGCCGAGGCCCTGGCCGAGCGGTTCCCGGGTTCGGTCGACCCGGAGCGGGTCCTGACCAACATGGTCTGCGCCCGGGCCGAGGCCCTGCCCGCCTCGTTCCTCGACGACCTGGCCGCCGCCGGTGTGCGGGCCGGGACCATCGACCAGGCGACGGTCCGTCTGGTGACCCACAAGGACGTCGACGACACCGACCTCGACCGGGCCCTGGCCGCCATCGAGAAGGTGGGGCGGAGCTGATGGCGCCCGGGCCCGGCCTCGGATGCGCGATCCGTCCGATCCAGGCGGACGGATCGCGCATCCGAGCGTGGGAGGGCTGACCGTGAACGACCTCACGCTGCTCGTCGACGCCTCCAGCCTCCTCTACCGGGCCTTCTTCTCCACGCCGGACTCGGTGCGGGCGCCCGACGGCACCCCGATCAATGCCGCCCACGGCTTCCTCGGGATGCTGGCCCGTCTGGTGGCCGACCACGACCCGGCCCGCCTGGCCTGCGCCGTGGACGAGGATTGGCGCCCGGCGTGGCGGGTCGACCTGCTGCCGGAGTACAAGGCGGCCCGGGTGGCGACCGCCGCCACCGCGGAGCAGGTGGCCGCCGACGTCGAGGTCGGCCGCCAGTCCGTCTACGTCTTCAGGCTCCTGGAGGGGCTCGGCGTCGCCGTCGTCGGCTTCGAGGCCTGCGAGGCGGAGGACGTCATCGGCACCCTGGCCGAGCGGGAGGCGGCCCGGGCCGGGACGCGGGTGGCGGTCGTCTCCGGCGACCGCGACCTCTACCAGCTGGTGCGCGACCCCGACATCTCCGTCCTCTATCCGATCAAGGGCGTGACCGAGCTGCTCCGGGTCGACGAGGCCGAGATCGCCCGCCGCTACAAGATCCCCGGCCGGTCCTACGCCGACTACGCCGTCCTCCGGGGCGATCCGTCGGACGGGCTACCGGGGGTGAAGGGCATCGGCGAAAAGACCGCCGCCGCGCTGCTCAACACCCACGGCAGCCTGGACGAGATCGTCCGGGCGGCCCAGGCCAACCCCGGCGCCGGCGCCCTGTCCCGGGTGGCCGCCCACCTCGACTACGTCGCCCGGGCCCGGCAGGTGGTGGCCATCCCCCGGGATCTCCCGCTGCCGGACGTCGACCTCGAGCGGCCCCGGAAGCCGCCCATCCCGGAGGTCACCGCCCTGGCCGACGCCCTCGGCCTGACCGCCGCCGTCGGCCGGCTGTCAGCGGCGCTGGAGGGCACCGCGGCGTAGCCCGCATATCCTGGCCGGCGATGCCTGCGAGCCCGGTCCTGGCCCACGAGATCCCCACCAGCGCGCTGGCCGTCTACGGCCACCCCGACGACCCCGAGATCTCCGCCGGCGGCACCCTGGCCCGCTGGGCCCGTGCGGGCGCCGCGGTCTGGGAGCTGATCTGCACCAAGGGGGAGAAGGGCTCGCAGGACCCGAACCAGGACCCCGAGGCCCTGGCCGCCGTCCGGGTGGCGGAGACCGAGAAGGCGGCCACCGTGCTCGGCCTGGCCGGCCACCACCACCTCGACTACGGCGACGGGGAGCTGCGCGACGATCTCGAGATCCGGGGCCGGATCGTGGAGCTGGTGCGGCGGCTCAAGCCCGAGGTCGTCGTGTGCCCCGACCCGACGGCGGTGTTCTTCGGCGACCGCTACTTCAACCACTCCGACCATCGGGTGACCGGCTGGGCCACCCTGGACGCCGTGGCCCCCGGGGCCGGCAACCCCCACTACTTCCCGGAGCAGCTGGCCGCCGGGCTGACCGTCCACCACGTCTCGGCCGTGTACCTGTCGGGCACGCTGGAGCCGAACTGCTGGGTCGACATCGGCGACGACATCGAGACCAAGATCGACGCCCTCTTCTGCCACGAGAGCCAGTTGACGGAGACGGGGGAGTGGTTCCGGGAGTTCCTCCGGGAGCGGGCCGAGGAGGGCGGCCGCAGCGCCGGCGTCCGCTACGCCGAAGGCTTCCGCCGCCTGACGTTCGCCGTCTGACCTTTTGCCGTCACGAACCCCCCGCATTCCGGCGGGTTCGTGACGGCAAAACGGTCGGGGTGGCTCAGGAGCGGCGGATGCCGCCGGAGCGCCACTCGGCCATCGAGCGGAGCAGGAGGACGGCCACGATCGCCACGCCGCCGGCGCCGAGCAGGCCGCCGAGGAGGGCGCCGACCCCGGAGACGGTGCCGCAGTCACCGGTGCAACCGATCCCCACGAGGCCGTAGCCGATCGCCGCCCCCGACAGGCCGGCCACGACAACCGCAAAAAACGCCCCGATCAGGGCGCCCCGGCTGGCGGCGTAGGGGTGGGCGTCCGGGTCGTCGGGCGCCGGCCCGGTGACGGGTTGATCCACGCCGGCATCGTACCGGCCGGTCTTCCGCCGGCGTTCCTGCAGCCGGGCTGTCAGAACCCCGCTGTAGCCTCAGCGGCGGATGAAGACCCTGGTCGTGCTGCCCACCTACAACGAGTCGGCCACCATCGCCGAGGTCCTGCGGCGCATCCGGGCGTCGGCCACCGACGACGTCGACGTCCTCGTGGTCGACGACAACAGTCCCGACGGCACGGC
>JAUZEX010000131.1 GCA_030838815.1 Actinomycetota bacterium | reverse complement strand
GTGGCGGTGATCGACGAGCAGCACCGCTTCGGCGTCGAGCAGCGGGCGCTGTTGCGGGCCAAGGGACCGGGCGGAGCCGCAGCCGGAGCCGGGGACGGGAGCGCCGGGCCCGAGCCCGACGTGCTGGTGATGACCGCCACGCCCATCCCCCGCACGGCCGCCATGCTGATCTACGGCGACCTCGACAAGTCGGAGCTGCGGGAGATGCCCCCGGGGCGGACCCCGATCACCACCGAGGTCATTCCGCCGTCGCCGCTGGAGCGGGCGGGTGCCTACCGGCGCCTACGGGAGCAGGTGGCGGCCGGTCGGCAGGCCTACGTCGTCTGTCCTCTGGTCGAGGGCTCGGAGAAGGTGGAGGCCAAGGCGGCCACCGAGGAGGCGGAGCGGCTGGAGGCGGAGGAGCTCAGCGGTCTGAAGGTCGGTCTGCTCCACGGCCAGATGGCCCCGGCGGACAAGGAGGCGACGATGGCCCGCTTCCGCGGCGGACTCATCGACGTGCTCGTGGCCACGACCGTGATCGAGGTCGGCGTCGACGTCCCCAATGCCACGGTGCTGGTGGTCGAGGACGCCGACCGGTTCGGCCTCTCCCAGCTCCACCAGCTCCGGGGCCGGGTCGGGCGGGGCGGCGGGGAGTCGTGGTGCTTCCTCTTCGCCGACCCGCAGACGCCCGAGGCCGAGGCCCGTCTCCAGGCCATGGCCGATTCGACCGACGGCTTCCTGCTCGCCGAGCGCGACCTCGAGATCCGGGGCGCGGGCGAGGTCTTCGGCGAGCGACAGGCCGGCTTCACCGACCTCAAGCTGGGCCGGATCCCGCGTGACGAGCCCGTGGTGATCGAGGCCCGGCGCGTGGCGGAGGAGATCCTCGACGCCGACCCCGGCCTGGCTGCGCACCGCCAGCTGGCCGACGAAGTGGAGGACCTGCTCGGCGACGATGTCGAGTTCCTGTTCAAGAGCTGAGGCCGCCGTGACGGCCAGGTCGGCTGCCGGGCGGGTCATGCCGACAGTCGCACCACGCGGATCCGGCTGTTGCCGGTGTCGCCGATCAGCACCGAGCCGTCGGCGGTGTCGAAGGCGACGCCCCGCGGGCCCTTGATCCGGGCCTGGCCGGCCGGGCCGCCGTCGCCCGACAGACCGGCCGAGCCGGTGCCGGCGAAGTCCGACACGACGCCGGACGGGCTGACCCGCCGGATCCGGTTGGCGGTCTCGTCGGCCACGTAGACGGTGCCGCCGCCGTCGACGGCGACGTCGCGGGGCATGCTGAAGCCGGCGGCGAACGTGCTGATGCGGCCGTCGGAGTCCACCCGGCGGATCCGGCCGTTGTTCTGGTCCACGATGTAGAGCAGGCCGGCGGAGTCGAAGGCGATGTTGCGGGGCTCGTCGAGCCGGGCGGCGGTGGCGGGGCCGCCGTCGCCGGAGAAGCCGGCCGTGCCGGTGCCGGCCACGGTGGCGATGATGCCCGTGCCGAGGTCCACCCGGCGGACCCGGTGGTTGTTGTTGTCGGCGATGTAGAGGCTTCCGTCGGGCGCGATCTCCACGCCCTTCGGATAGTTGAGCCGGGCGGCGGTGGCCGGCCCGCCGTCGCCGCCGAAGCCGCCGGAGCCGTTACCGGCGACGGTGGTCACGACTCCGGTGTTGACGTCGATGCGGCGGATCCGCTCGTTCGGTGGATCGGCCACGTAGACGTTGCCCCCCGGGTCGGAGGCGATCCCGTGGGGATTGTTGAAGCGGGCGTTGGTGGCCGGGCCGCCGTCGCCGCCGTAGCCCGCCGAGCCGGTCCCACCGATGGTCGTGATGACGCCGCCCGTGTCGACCCGCCGTATGCGGTTGTTGTAGGTGTCGACGATGTAGACGTTCCCCGCCGCGTCGGCGGCCATCGTTCGGGGCGTCGCCATCCGGGCGGAGGTGGCCGGCCCGCCGTCGCCGCCGAAGCCGGACGTTGTCCCGGCCAGCGTGGCGATGTCACCGATCGTCCCGGGCGGAGGGGGCGGTGGCGGTGGAGGTGGCGGTGGCGGTGGCGGCGGAGGAGGCGGGGGCGGCGGGGCGAGGTCGGTCTCGACCACCAGCTCCGGACGGTTGGCGGCCGCCTCCCGCGTGCTGAAGTCCGTGCCGTCGGTCGAGTCGGCCACGAGGTCGAAGCTGACGGTGCCGGCGCCGGTCACCGCCGCCGTGACGTCGTACTCCACGTAGTGACCGGAGGTCACCGCGCCGAGGTCGGCCAGGAGGTCGTGGCGGGCCGGGCGGGTGTTCCAGGTCACGGCCGTCTCCGACCAGCCGGTGTCGGAGCGGTAGACCTTCGGGCCGTTGCCCGACTGGTTCGTCACGAACAGGCGGAGGACGGCCCGGCTGACGGCGGCGCCCGGATCGGGGACGTCGAAGGCCACGAAGCTCTCCAGCACCGGTGACTTGTCGACCCCGAGGGTCGTCGCCGTTCCGAAGTTGGCGTTGGCGGACGACTGGGCCACTCTGGCGTCGGCCGACGCCGGAACGGTGGTGGACGCCGCACCGGCGGGCGCGGCGGCGATCGGCCACACGACGGCGGTCACGGTGGTCAGGAGGCCGAGGAATATTCCCAGCCGACGACGGGCGGGGGTGGACGCGAGGTGCATAGAAGATAAGTCCTCTTTACGGGCGCTTTCAGGCGTTGTTCGGCACTTCCGGGTGAATTTCCT
>JAUZEX010000059.1 GCA_030838815.1 Actinomycetota bacterium | reverse complement strand
GGTGGCGGGCACGCCTCGGTGGAGTCGCTGGCTGCCGGGGTGGTGGCGGTGGTCGACGCCGCCATGGAGCAGGCGGTGCGGGCCGTCACCGTGGAGCGGGGCGTCGACCCGGCCGGGCTGGCCCTCGTCGCCTTCGGCGGCGCCGGTCCGCTGCACGCCTGTGCGCTGGCCGAGGCCCTCGGCATGGCGGCGGTCATCGTGCCGCCCCGGGCCGGCGTCCTCTCGGCCGTCGGCCTCCTGTGCTCTCCCCGCCAGCGGGAGCTGGTCCGCTCCTGGCCCGATCCCGGCTCCCGCGACGGGCTCGACGAAGCCCTCGCCGCGCTCGGCGCCGAGGCCCGCGCCGTCGTGGCCGGCGCCGGCCAACGCGGCTCCGCTGAGCAGGGCTCCAGCTCCGACGTCGCCGGCGCCGCGGAACCGGAAGTGGACGTCGAGTTCGCCCTCGACTGCCGGTACCGGGGGCAGAGCCATGAGCTGAGCGTGCCGTCCGTCGAGGCCTTCCACGCCGAGCATGAACGGCGTAACGGTTACGCCCGCCCCGACGCCCCGGTCGAGATCGTCGCCCTTCGGGCCCGCGCCCGCCGCCCGGCCCCCCTGGATCCCGAGGCTCTGCCGGAGCCCGTTCGGCAACGCTGCACCGGGCCGACGGTGGCGATCGAACCGGACTGCACGGTCTGGATTCCTGTCGGTTGGGTGGCCGAGCCCGGCGCCCTCGGCGCCTGGATCCTCACCCGGCCGGCTGGCGACAAGCGCAACGTGTTGCGCGCCACTGCGGAAAACGACCATCTCTCGCAACGTGTTGCGCCTCTGGACAGTCTCGACGGCGGGGGCGGGTCGGGGAGGCTCGATCCCGCCGCGCTCCGCATCCTCATCAGTCGCCTCACCGGAATCGCCGACGAAATGGGAGCGGTACTGCGCCGGGCCGCCTTCTCGCCCAACATCAAGGAGCGGGCCGACTGCTCGGCGGCGCTGTTCACCCCGGCCGGCGAGCTGCTGGCCCAGGCGGAGCACATCCCCGTCCACCTCGGCTCGATGCCGGCGTCGGTGCGAGCGGCGATCGACGCGTTCGGCGGAACCCCGGGATCCGGGGCGCCCCCGACACGCCTGCAACCCGGCGACCAGATCATCCTCAACGATCCCTTCGCCGGCGGGACGCACCTCAACGACATCACCCTCGTGGCGCCGTGCTTCGCCGTCGACGGGACGCTGGTCGGTTGGGCGGCCAACCGGGCCCACCACGCCGACGTCGGCGGCATGGCGCCGGGGTCGATCCCGCCCGAGGCGACCGAGGTGTACCAGGAGGGCCTGCGGATCCCGCCCGTCCTCCTCACTCCTGAAATCGAGGCCGTCCTCTACGCCAACTCCCGTACCGGAGCCGAGCGCAGCGGCGATCTCGACGCCCAGCGGGGGGCGAACCAGGTCGGCGTGGCCCGGCTGCGGGAGCTGGCCGGCACGCCCCTCGACGAGATCGTCGCCTATGGCGAACGCCGCATGCGGGCCGCCCTGGCCGCACTGCCCGACGGAACGTGGCGGTTCGACGACATCCTCGACTCAACCGGAGCGGGCCCCGACCACCGGCAGCCGGCCCGGATCGCCCTCACCCTGACCGTCGACGGCGAGACCGCCCGGTTCGACTTCACCGGTACCGACGAACAGCGGCCCGGCAACGTCAACGCTGTCGAGGCCGTGACGGTCAGCGCCGTCGCCTTCGCGCTGCGGTCGGCCACCGATCCCACGATCCCGGCCAACGGCGGCGCGATGCGGCCCGTCACGATCGTGGCCCCACCCGGCACGGTCGTCGCCGCCCGCCTCCCGGCCGCCGTCGGCGCCGGCAACGTCGAGGTGAGCCAACGCGTGGCCGACGTCTGCTTCGGCGCCCTGGCCCAGGCCCGCCCCGAAGGAGTCGCCGCCGCCGGCCAGGGCACCATGAACAACCTCCTCGTCGGCGGCGCCGGCTGGGTCTACTACGAGACGATCGCCGGCGGCCAGGGCGCCCGCCCCCACCGCCCCGGCATGAGCGGCGTCCACACCGGAATGACCAATACGAGGAATACTCCGATCGAGGCACTGGAGCGGGCCTATCCGATGCGGGTGCGGCGCTACCGGCTCCGGCGGGGGAGCGGCGGTTCCGGTGCGGCTCCCGGCGGGGAGGGGATCGAGCGTGACCTCGAGCTGCTGGAGGACTGCACGGTCAGCCTGATCACGGAGCGCCGGGAGAGCCGACCGTGGGGCCTGGCCGGCGGAGGCCCCGGTGCGGTGGGGGAGAACTGGGTGTTGCCGGGCGGGGACGAAGCGAGAGCGAACCGCCTCCCCGACAAGTGCACCGTTCGTTTGAGAGCGGGCGACGTCCTCCGGATGCTCACCCCGGGAGGCGGCGGCTGGGGCCCGCCCAGCTGAACCGACGGTCCAGGCCTTCCCGGGCCGGAATTTCTCGGCCGCGAGGTCGCTCCCACGCTGCTCCCGGGCACCTCGAGCGGTGCCTCTTCAAACCGGCGTTCGTTTACCGGGCGGGATACAGCGGAAAACGAACGCCGGAATGCCGCTGGCCCCTGCCTTTGCCCAACTGGCGTTCATTTACCGGGATGTAGCGGAAAAGGAACGCCGGTTTGTGGGGGCAGGCCGGACGTGGGC
>JAUZEX010000055.1 GCA_030838815.1 Actinomycetota bacterium | reverse complement strand
CAACGGCGAGGCACACGTCAGCCCCAAGCGCTGAGAGGCGCTGCCCCGGGCGGTGACGCGCCAGCCCCGCGCCGTTCGTCAGCCGCGGCCCTGACGGCCTCACTTGCCGACGTGGATGCCCTTGGAGGTGGTCGTCGTGCTCGACGGAGCGGGCGCCGTGGTGGTGGACGTCGTGGCCGGCGGGACGGTGGTGGTGGTCGTCGTGGGCTGCGGCGGCGGCTGGGTGGCGGGCGGGCGGGGCTGATCGCCGGTCGGGCCGCCGATGGCGGCGTCGGGCCGGAGGTCGAGGAAGATCCGCTTGGCCTCGTCGGTCAGGTAGACGACCGAGGCGGCGCCGGCCGTGCCCACCCGGCCGGGGACGACGACGTTGGTCAGCTTGGCCGGGTCGAGCTTGCGGGCCAGGACGGCCAGCTGCATCAGCTGGGTCGGCGGACTGTCGAGGTCGGCGTGGCGGAGCAGGACGCCGATCCAGCGCTGCAGCCCGCCGTCGTCGCCCACCTCGGCCCGGAGCTTGGCCAGCCCCGACATGAGGACGTTGCCCTGGTGCAGCGACCGGGTGAAGTCGCCGTTCTCGACGTCGTGGCGGTCCCGGGAGTAGGCCAGCGCCTCGCCGCCGTTCATGTCGTACCAGCCGGGCTGGAAGTGGGCCCCGGAGAACGAGTCGTTCATCTTCCGGTTGACGTTGACGTCCACGCCGGCCAGTTCGTCGACGATCTTCTGGAAGCCCTCGAACCCGGTCAGGACGTAGTAGTCGACCGGCAGACCGGTCACCTGGCGGACGGTCTCCGCCATCAGCTTCGGCCCGCCCAGGGCCAGCGAGCTGTTGATCTTGCCGGTGCCGTGTCCCGGAATGGCGACCCACGAGTCACGGGGGAAGCCGAGGATGGTGCCGACCCCGGTCTGGGGATCGACGCCGATCAGGTGGATGGAGTCGCCGTTGCTCTTGCGGATGTCGCCGCCGGGGCGGGCGTCGGAGCCGATGGCCAGCACCCAGACCAGGTTGGTGGGGACGTCGACCGACGACGTGAACGGGATCGCCTCGCCGTAGGGGGATCCGTCGGGCAGGCCGGTGGTCCGCGGCGCCACGACCGGACCCGGGGCCGATCCGCCGCCGACCCGTCCGCCGGTGGTGGTCGATGCCTCGGCGGTGGTGGTGGTCGATGGCTCCTCGACGATCGTCGGGCCGGGGAGCGCGTCGGTCGTGGTGGTCGACTTGCCGACCACGAGACCCCGCTGCGAGCGGCTACCGGCCGCGCAGCCGGCCGTGGCCAGCATGGTGGCGGCGATGCCGAAGGCGGCCACCCTCCGGAAAGGTCGAGAGCTGGGCATGGCGAACTGGTCGACCTTTCCTGCTGCATCTCTGGAGAATGGGGCCGTAGTGCTCGGAATGGGTTACACATCGGCTCGGAGGCCGCAGGGGGTTCACCAGGGGACCTCGCCTTCGTCCCATTCGCCCTGATCAGCGGCGGTTCCTGCCCCGGGGCCCCACTCACTAGGGTGGTCCGCGTGTTCGAGCGCCTCACCGACCTGGAATCCGAGTACGAGACGCTCGAGGCGCGCCTGCCGGACATCTACGCCTCCGGCGACCAGGACGCGACGCGCACCGCCGGGCGGCGCTACGCCGAGCTGAAGCCGATCATCGAGACCTTCCGGGAGCTCCGCAGTGCCCGGACCCAGCTCGACGAGGCCCGGGAGATGGTCCGCACCGAGGCCGACGCCGAGATGCGGGACCTGGCCCGGGACGAGATGGCCGAGAAGGAGTCGTCGGTGGCCGACCTCGAGGGCCGGCTCAAGGTCCTGCTCCTCCCGAAGGACCCCAACGACGACAAGAACGTCATCCTCGAGGTGCGGGGGGCGGAGGGCGGCGAGGAAGCCAACCTCTTCGCCGGTGACCTCGTGCGGATGTACCAGAGCTACGCCGCCCAGCACGGCTGGAAGATCGAGGTGCTGTCCAGCCAGCCGTCCGACATGGGCGGCTACAAGGAGGCCACCTTCCTGGTGAAGGGGGCCGGCGTGTGGAGCCGGCTCAAGCACGAGGCCGGTCCCCACCGGGTGCAGCGGGTGCCCGTCACCGAGAGCCAGGGGCGGATCCACACCAGCGCCGCCACCGTCGCCGTGCTCCCCGAGGCCGAGGAGGTCGACGTCACCATCGACCCCAACGACCTCCAGATCGACGTCTACCGCTCGACAGGCCCGGGCGGGCAGTCGGTCAACACCACCGACTCCGCGGTGCGCATCACCCACCGGCCGAGCGGCATCGTCGTCGCCTGCCAGGACGAGAAGAGCCAGCTCCAGAACAAGGACAAGGGCATGCGGATCCTCCGGGCCCGGCTTCTGGCGGCCAAGCAGCAGGAGCAGGCCGACGAGCTGTCCAGCGCCCGGCGGGCCCAGGTCGGCGGCGGCGGGCGGTCGGAGAAGATCCGCACCTACAACTTCAAGGAGAACCGGGTCACCGACCACCGCGTCGGGCTCACCCTCCACAGCCTCGACCATGTGCTCCAGGGCGACCTCGACCAGCTCCTCGACGCCCTGGTGGAGGCCGACCGGGCCGCCCAGCTGGCCGGAGCGGCGAACTAGTTGATCGACACCGGCCAGGTGACCTGGCGGGAGCTCCACGCCGAAGTGGCGGCGCTGCTTCCCGACCACGAGGCCCGGTGGCTGGTGGAGGAGGTCAGTGGCCTCGACCGGTGGCGGTGGTCCGGGTCGGCCCCGGCCGCGGCGCCGGCCCGGCTACGGGCGATGGTCGAGCGGAGGACGGCCGGCGAGCCGCTCCAGTACGTGCTGGGCCGGTGGTCGTTCCGCGGCCTCGACCTCCGGGTCGACCCCCGGGTGCTCATCCCCCGGCCGGAGACGGAGGTGGTGGCCGGCGTGGCCCTGGCCGAGGTTCGCCGCCGGGCCGGTCCGTGCGTTGTGGCCGACCTCGGGACGGGTAGCGGTGCCCTTGCCCTCGCCCTGGCGGCCGAGGTCGCCGATGCCGATGTCTGGGCCACCGACGTCAGCGCCGACGCCCTGGCCGTGGCCCGGGCCAACCTGGCTGCGGTCGGCCCCGAGGCGGCGGCCCGGGTGCACCTGGCCGAGGGGATGTGGTACGAAGCTCTGCCCGCCGACGTGAGAGGGAGGCTCCGGGTGATCGTGTCGAACCCGCCGTACGTAACGGAAGCGGAGTTCGCCGGCCTCCCCCCGGAGGTCCGTGACCACGAGCCGTTCGGCGCTCTCGTGTCCGGCCCGACCGGCCGGGAGAGCCTCGAGCACCTCGTGGCCGGCGGGCTCGACTGGCTGGAGCCGGGTGGATCCCTGGTCCTCGAGCTGGCCCCCGACCAGGCCGGTCCGCTCCGGGCGACAGCCGAGGCGGCCGGGTACGCCGACATCGCCGTGCAGCGCGATCTGGCCGGCCGCGACCGTGTCCTGGTGGCCCGCCGCCCGGGCGGGGCGCCCGCATGATCTATCCCGCCAACCCGCTCGGGCCGGAGGGACGGGAGGCGGCCCAGAAGGCGCTGGCCGCCGGTCTGGCCATCGCCATCCCGACCGACACCGTCTACGTCCTGGCCGTCGACCCGTTCGTCCCCGGCGCCTCCGACCGGCTCTTCGAGCTCGTCGGCCGGTCCCGGGAACAGGACCTGCCCGTCCTGGTGGCCTCGGTGGGGCAGGCCCTCAAGCTGGCCACGGCCGTCCCCGAGGCGTCACAGCGTCTGATGGAGGCGTGCTGGCCCGGCCCGCTCACGCTGGTCCTGCCCCGCCACCCGGAGGTGGCGGCCGACCTCGGCGACGACGACCTCACCATCGGCATGCGCATGTCGGACCACCCCGTCCCCCTGCTGCTCTGCCGGGACGTCGGGCCGCTGGCCGTGGCCACCCTCGGGGCCCAGGGCGACGCCGACGTCGAGACGGCCGACGAGGTGGCGGAGGAGTTCGGCGACGACGTGACCGTCGTCCTCGACGGCGGGCCCTGTGCGGGCCTGCCGGGCACGGTCGTCGACGGCACCGGCGAGGATCCGCTGCTCATCCGGGAGGGCCGCCTCCCCTGGGCGACGATCCTGGCCGCCATCCGGCCCTGAGAATCAGCCCGGGCGGCGCTCCGGCGGCGGGCGGAGGGCGGAGAGGCCCTCGAGGGCGCCGGTGCCGGGGGAGGCGGCGGCCCGGTTGGCCGCCTCGAGCTCCCGGAAGACCTCTTCCCGGTGGACGGAGATCGACCGTGGGGCGTCGATCCCGATGCGGACCTGGTCGCCCCGCACCTCGAGGACGGTGACGACGATGTCGGCGCCGATCATGATGCTCTGGTTGGCCCGGCGGGTGAGGACGAGCACGGGGCTCCTTAGGGGGTGGGGACCAGCGCCTCGCGGGTGGCGTAGCCGGAGTTGCCGAGCACGGCCTGGGCCGCGGCCAGGGTGTGGCGGTTGACGACGATCGGGCCGAGGAGGTTGGCGGTGGAGGCGGCGACCGGGTCGCCCACCGTGACGATGACGAGCAGCAGGGCGTCGTCGGCCGAGGTGAGCTCGAGGCGGCCGGCGGTGTCGTCGTCGATCTCGGGGGCATAGTCGGGGAAGAACGGGCCGGGGTGGGTGACCACGAATTCCGGGCCCGCGTCGACATCGAGGCTGCGCAGCACGGAGAACGGGCTCAGCTCGTCGCCGAGGCGGACGAGCATGAACCGGCGGACGTCCGGGAAGCCCGGCAGGCCGGCGGCGAAGTGGAGCTCGGGGAGCTCCGTCTCGTCCGCCTCCATGGCCTCGGCCGTCATCGGAGGAAGTCCACGAGCGAGGGCTGGATGACCTTGGCCGTGGCGCCCAGGGCGGCCTGGTAGGCCACCTCCTGGAGCTGCAGATCCATCGTGGTGGCGGGCAGGTCCACCCCTTCCACCTCGGAGAGCTGGTTCTGGGAGTCGAGCTGGTTGGCCTTGTTTCGATCCTGCATGATCTCGATCTGATGGTATCGGGACCCGACGGTGGCCAGAGCGTTCTGCATCCGCAGGTAGCCGGCATCGAGCCGCCCGAGGTCGGTCGAGGTCAGGTTGGACGGGTTGGTACGCAGGTCGTTGGAGATGTCGGTCAATACCTGGAAGATGTCGCTTCCGGGCGGGCCGAACACCTCGGGGCCGGTGGCGTTGACGGTGACCTTCACGCCCGGGGCGATCGTCCGGGCGACGGTCCCGCCGTCGCCCTGGTAGGCGCCGGCGGCGTCGTAGGCGGCGGTGGCGCCGGCCGTGCCGGCGAAGATGGGCTGCTGGAGGTACTTCGTGTTGGCCACCGCCAGCAGGCTGGCGCGCAGCCCGTCCACCTGGCTGGCCAGCGCTTCCCGGTCGTTCTGCGACATCGACCCGTTCGCTCCCTGGAGCACGGCATCTCGTACTCCCCGGAGGACCGAAAGTCCGTCCTGGAGTGCGTTGTCGGCCGTGCCGAGCCGGGCCTTGCCGTCTTCGGCGTTGCGGTCGAGCTGTGTGTAGCGGTCGAGGTCGGTGCGCAGCCGAAGGGCGGCCATCGTCCCGGTCGGGGAGTCGGACGGGCGCTGGATGGCCCGGCCGGACGACAGCTTGGCCTGGGTCTCCTGGAGCCGGGCCAGGTTGGCCTGGAGCCCGGCCAGCGTCGAGGTCGAGAGACTGCGCTGGGTGATGCGGAAGGCGGAGGACATTGGCGTCTACCTGGTCAGCGACCGACCAGGCCGGTCTGGTGGATGAGGGTGTCGAGCGTCTGGTCGACGGCGGTGAGGAAGCGGGCGGCGGCGTCGTAGGCGTGCTGGAACTCCAGCATCGAGGTCATCTCCTCGTCGAGGTTGACCCCGGCGGTCGATTCCCGGGCGGCGTCGACGTGCTGGACGATGGCCGCCTGCACGTCGACCCGGCGATTGGTGGCCTGGGCCTCGACGCCGAGGTTCACCACCAGCTGGTTGTAGCGGTCGCCGAACCCGGTGAGCTCGGCGATCGTCTGGGCCACCGATCCGTCGCGCGTGGCGCCGGCGGCGCTCGACGCCGCCACGAGGGAAGGGTCGGCGACGATGGCCGGGTCGACCTGGATCCCGCCGCCGGGGGCAGCGGTGAAGAAGTCGTGGTTGGTGGAGCCGTCGAGGGCGTAGCCGGTGCGGTGGACGGCGTTGACGTCGTTGCTCAGCTGCTGGGCCACGGCGGCCAGCCCGCTGCGGTAGCGGGGGATGACGTCGTTGACGGCGCTGAGGAGGCCGCCGGCCGAGCCGGTCACCCCGGCCGGGTAGCTGTCGTCGGCCCACGTCACCCGCACAGTCTGGGCCGGGTCGGTGCCGACGTCGACCTTGAGGGGGACCGCCCGGGTGCCCCGCACGATGGCGGTGCCGCCCACGTAGACGTCGATGGTCCCGGCGTCGCCGGGGCGGATCGTGACGCCGACCTGCTGGGCCATCTGGGAGATGAGCAGGTCTCGCTGGTCCATGAGCTCGTTGGGGGAGAAGCCGTTGTTGAGCGCCGAGGTGATGTTCTGGTTCAGCTCGGCGACGCGGGCGGCCGCGTTGTTGACCTCCCCGACGAGGGAGGTGAGCTCGTCGACGCTCGAGGAGCGCTGGGTGGCGAGGGCGGCGTCGAGCTGGGTGAAGGCGCCGGCCAGTGTCTTGCCCTGCTCCACCAGCTGGGAGCGGGCGGCCAGGTCGTCGGGGTTGTTGGCGACATCGTCGAAGCCGGCCAGGAACCCGGAGATCAACTTGGACAGGCCGCTGTCGGACGGCTCGTCGAAGGCCAGCTCGACGCGCGACAGCACGCTCTGGCTCTGCTTCAGGCCCGAGTCGACGGCGTGCTCCTGGTAGCCCCGGAGCTCGAGGAACTGGTCCCGCAGGCGGGTGGTGTCGCCGGTGAGCACCCCCGAGCCGGGCCCGGAGTAACGGGACTGCACCGCGGGAGTGACCGGGCCGGAGTCGGCCGTGAGCTCCACCCGCTGGCGGGAGTAGCCCTCGGTGTTGACGTTGGCGATGTTCTGGCCGGTGACCTGCAGCGCCTTACGCTGGGCGTAGAGCGACGACAGGGCGATCTGCAGGCCGTTGAAGTCGGACAAGGTTAGAGGGCCTCGTCGATGAGGAAGGGGCGGCCGGGCCCCGAGGCGACCGACCCCGGAAGAACCGAGCGCTCGCCGTAGCCGGCGCCGACCTCGACCCGGCCGTCCCCGATGGAGGCGAGCACGTCCCGGACGGCCTTGTGACCCCGGTTGAGCAGCTCCCGGTTGGTCTGCACCAGGGCGGTGACCTCGTCCGTCAGCGTGAGAAACGCCTGCCGGTGCTCGGTGAGTATCCCCTGCCACGGTTCCGGGGCGGCGTCGGCCAGCTGCCGGAGGCTGGCTCCGGCCGCCAGGCCGAGGTCGACGGCGAGGCGGCTGACGTCGACGGCCCGTTCCAGCTCGGTCTGGCGGATCTCCTCCAGCACCATCTCCACCTCGCGGGTGGCCCGGGGGAGCCACCGGGTACGCCCGGCGGCCAGCACGAGCTGCTCCTCGTCGAGCTTGAACAGCAGCAGCTCGAGCAGGTGGCGCTCTCTCCACAGAATGGCGGAAACCTCTCGCAAGCCCATGCTGTCCTCCTCGTACCACAAAGATCGACCGGCCCGATGGGGACCTGAGATCGCCCCGGCCGGATCGACCGCTTTCATCCCCGGGGATAGCTCAGCCAAGGAACCCCTGCTCGATGGCCCGTCCGACGGCGTCCTGGCGGTTCTTGGCCCCGAGCTTCTCGTAGATGTGGGCGAGGTGGGATTTCACGGTGGCGGTGCTCACCACCAGCGTCCCGGCGATCTCGCGGTTGGAGAGGCCCTTGGCCAGCAGGTCGAGCACCTCCCGCTCCTTGACCGTGAGCGGGTGGGTCGAGCCGAGCTCGTCCGCCCTCTTCGTCGGGGTCCCGACCAGGACCGTGAGGGCGGCGGCGGCCACCACCCGCTCGCCGGCCGCCACCTTGCGCACCGCCGACTCGAGCTCCTCGGGGGAGGCCAGCCGGGTGAGGACGGCGTCGGCCCCCGACGACAGCACCGGCCGCACCTTCCCCGCCTCACTGACGGGCAGGAGGGCCAGCACCCGCAGCTCGGGGTAGGCCTTCTTGGCCTCGGCGACGAGCTCGGGCAGGCGGGAATGGGCCGGGCTGCCGGCCACCAGCAGGTCGGGACGGGCCGACCAGAGGCGCAGCATCCCGTCGCTGGCTCCCGCCGCTTCCCCCACCACCTCGATGCCGAGGTTGCGCAGCACGCTGGCCACGCCCTGGCGGTAGAGCGCCCACTCGTCGACCACCACGGCGGTGAGGCCGGCCAGGGTCGGCGGCGGGGAGGACGCAGAGCTCATCCGCTGCTCCCATCGGTCGAGGGTGAAAGCGGTTGAGGCAAACATGAGGGCTTTGTCCGCACGGCCACGCCCATCAGGCTATGCCGCTCTAGTCCTATCGAGCGATGAAGGGCCTTCCGTCTCATACCGCCGGTCGGTTTACCTGCCCTTAACCGAACCGGATCATGCGCTCCATGCAGACGGCTCCCCTTTCTGAGATCGATGTTGCTGAGCGTGCCCTGCCGCCCAACCCCGACGAGCTCGTGCGGCAGCACCTGCCTCTGGTGCACCACGTCGTGGCCGACATGATCGTCCGGGTGCCCCGGCACATCCCCCGGGACGAGCTGACCTCGGCCGCTCTGTTCGGGCTCGTCCAGGCGGCCCGGGCCTACGACCCGAGCCGGGGTGTGTCCTTCGACCGCTACGCCCGGCGGAGGATGCAGGGCGCCCTCCTCGACGACCTCCGGAGCCGCGACTGGGCCAGCCGGGGCGTGCGGTCCGCCGCCCGCAAGGTCCGGTCGGTGACCGATGAGCTGACGGTGGCCCTGGGTCGGACGCCGACCGCCTCGGAGGCCGGCGCCGCCGCCGGGCTGTCGGCGGGCGAGGTCAGCCGGCTCCACGACGACGTGCACCGCGCCACCGTATTGAACTACGACTCGGTCTTCCGCGACTCGGAGGACTGCGACGCCCTTTCGACCGTCGATGCCGACCCCGGCGAGGTCATCCTCCGCCGGGAGCGCCGGGCCTACCTGCGGGACGCCGTGTCGGCGCTCCCGGAGCGGCTCCGGGTCGTCGTCGTCGGCTGCTTCTTCGAGGAGCGTCCGATGCTCGATCTCGCCCGGGAGCTCGGCGTGACCGAGTCGCGGGTGTCGCAGATGAAGGCCGAGGCGCTCACGCTGCTGCGGGAGGGACTCGACGCCACGCTCGACACCGAGGGGGAGGGGGCGCAGCCGACCCAGGGTCGGGTGGCCCGGCGCAAGGCGGCCTACTTCGCCGCCGTCGCGGCCGGCTCCACGTACCGCGACCGCCTCGACTCCGATCCCCGCCCGCTCCGTCGCGACTCCGTGCTCGACCAGCGCATCACCGCCTAGGCGCCGCGCTCCGGCGCGTTGCATCGTCCCGGGGACGGGTCCGGAATTCCGGGCCCGTCCCCTTTGAATTTCCAGCCCGTCAGCCTCAGGTCCGCCGCCCCCCGTCCGAACGGAAGGGGCGGACCGCAATCGGGCGGCCCGAGGGGCCCCCACGGATGAACGGCCCCGACCCAGTCAAGGAGGAATTCAATGGGTCTGCGCATCAACCAGAACATCGCCGCAATGAACGCCTACCGGAACCTGACGGTGACGGACGGGCAGATGTCGAAGAGCCTCGAGAAGCTGTCGTCCGGCTTCCGCATCAACCGGGCCGCCGACGACGCTGCCGGCCTCTCCATCAGCGAGGGCCTGCGGGCCCAGGTCGGCGGCACCAAGGTCGCCATCCGCAACGCCCAGGACGGCATCTCGGTCGTGCAGACGGCTGAAGGTGCGCTGTCCGAGGTGCACTCGATCCTGCAGCGCATGCGTGACCTGGCCGTTCAGGCCTCCAACGCCGGTTCGCAGGACAGCACCGCCCGCACCGCGGCCCAGACCGAGTTCGACCAGCTGAAGTCCGAGGTCGACCGGATCGGCACGACCACCAGCTTCGGCAACACCAAGCTGCTGGACGGCTCGTTCGGCAACCAGGCCGGCGTGGTCAACGGCACCGGGGCTGGCGCCCTGACGGTCGTCACCGGCACGAACGACACGTTCAAGATCTCGACCGAGGCCGTCGGCGCTCAGACGCTTACCCTCGGCGCCGCTACCTTCGCCAACACGGCCGCCGGTGCGACGAGCCTGCAGTCCGCCCTTCAGACCGCCATCGATGGCAACGCCAACCTCAAGGGTCTGGTGAGCGCCACCGTCTACCACGACAGCACCATCAACAAGAACGTCGTCAGTTTCGCCCGGAACAGCACGGCGGCCGGTACCTCGGTCACCACCGCGGTGGGCGCCACTGACGTGCTGGTCGCCGGTCTCGGTGTCGCTGCCACCAGCGGTGCCGTCACGACGGGCGCGGGCGGGACCTTCCAGGTGGGCGCCAACAACACGACCACCGACAAGATCAACGTCAGCATCTCGGCCGTGAACAGCACGAGCCTGACCGGCCTCGGCTCGGTTGACCTCGTCAACGGCGCCGCGGCGGCTATCGACACCATCAACACCGCCATCACCACGGTGTCGACCAACCGAGCGAACCTCGGTGCCTACCAGAACCGGTTCGAGCACACGATCTCGAACCTCTCCGTGACGGCCGAGAACCTGTCGGCGTCGGAGAGCCGGATCCGTGACACCGACATGGCGTCGGAGATGGTCTCCTTCACCCGGAGCCAGATCCTGACCCAGGCCGGCACCGCCATGCTGGCCCAGGCCAACCAGGCGCCGCAGCAGGTGCTGCAGCTCCTGCGTGGTTAATACCTGATGGAAGCGAACGGGGGCGGCTCGTCGTGGGCCGCCCCCGTTCTCGTTTTGAGAGGGAGGGGTAAGCGATGGCCGGCAGCAGCGTTGACGGGCTGATCAGCGGCCTCGACACGACCACGATCATCAGCCAGCTGATGACGATCGAGCGCCAGCCCCAAGATCAGCTCAAGTCGAAGCAGAACGACGCCAACACGACGCTGTCGGTGTACCAGGCGCTCAACACGAAGTTCAACAGCCTGGCCACCGCCGCCTCCAGCCTCAGCCGGGTGGCCGATTGGCGATTGATGAAGGCCAGCTCCTCGAGCGGCGCCGTCGTGGCCAGCGCCACCTCCGGCGCCCAGGTCGGCGCCCTCAGCTTCACGGTGCAGCACCTGTCCCGGGCGGGGACGATCGCCTCCACCGGCACCGTCGGCTCGACGTCGAACGTGGTGGCGGGCGGGCCCGTCCTGGTGGCCAAGGGGGCCGGAGGCCTCGGCTTCTCCGGATTGTCGGCGGGCGCCGGGCTGACCGTCGGACCGCACACCCTCGAGGTGACGCAGGCCACCGCCGGTGCGGTGCAGACCGGCATCGCGGCGCTGGCCGGCACGACCACGTTCGCCGTCGACTCGACGCTGGACGTGACGGTGAACGGCGCGGCCAGGACGTACACGATCGCCGCCGGTAGCTACTCGCCGGCGCAGCTCGCCGCCGCGCTGCAGACGGCGTCGGGCGGGGACCTCACGGCCGCCGTCGGGAGTGACGGGAAGCTTTCCATCACGACCACCGTCGAGGGCAGCACGGCCTCCCTGGCCGTGACCGGCGGCACGGCCGCCGCCGATCTGTTCCTGGTCGCCGGCGGGCCGGCTGCGGCCGGTACGGACGGCGCCGTCTCCGTCGACGGCGGAGCGGCGATCACGGTCTCGGCCGCCGGCCCCAGGTTGACCCGGTCTCTGGCCGGCGCCAACGGCACGATCGAAGCGGCGTTCGCCGGGGGGCTCCGCCTCGGGAAGGCCACGCTGGCCAACGTCGATCCGGGCAACGGCAGCCTGGCCGCCCTGGTCGACGCCGTGAACGCCTCCGGCGCCGGGATCTCGGCTGCGGCGGTGAAGGTCGGCGCCGCCGCCTACCGGCTCCAGCTCGCCTCCACGACGACCGGTGCGGCGTCGGACATCTCGGTCGACCCGCAGCACCTGGTCGGCGGCATGGCTTCGTTCTCGACGGTGCAGTCCGGGCGCGACGCCCTCATCCAGATCGGCGAGGGTGACGGCGCCTACACGGTCAGCTCTTCCACCGACTCGCTGACCGACGTACTCCCCGGCGTCACCTTCAGCCTGAAGGCCGCCGACCCCAACGCCGTGATCACCGTGACCGTCGCCCAGGACGGCGAGGCGCTGGCCGACCGCGTGTCGAAGATGGTAGACGCCGCCAACGCCGCCGTGGCCTTCATCGCCGACCAGTCGTCCTACGACCCCGACACGAAGACGGCCGGGCTCCTCCTCTCGGACGGAATGACCCGAACGCTGCAGCAGCAGGTCTACGCCGCCATCTCCGACGCCGTTCCCGGCGCCACGCTGGGCAGCCCCGGCTCGGCCGGCATCTCGCTCAACAAGGACGGCTCGATCAGCTTCGACCGGGCCAAGTTCACCGCCGCCTACGCCAAGAACCCCGACGCCGTCGCGTCTCTGTTCCGGGCCGGGGGGACGGCGACCGACAGCCACGTCAGCTTCCTGACCGCCTCGGCCAAGACCAAGGCCGGCGCCTACGCCGTGACCGTCACCACGCCCGCCGCCCAGGCCGAGGCCGACGGTACCGCCCTGTCGGGCGCCGGACTGGTGGCCGACGAGACGATCGACGTCCGCAGCGGGGCCGTCAGCCTCTCCTACGCGGCCCAGGCCGGCGCCACGCTCGACTCCGTGGCCACCGGCCTCAACGCCGCCTTCGCCGAGAAGGGAATGGCCCTGTCGGCCCAGGTGGTCTCGGGCCGCCTCGTCGTCCGGACCTCGGGCTACGGGGCGGGCGCCACCTTCGACATCCGCTCCAGCGCCCTCGGCGCCGCCGGTGCCCAGACCGGCCTCGTATCGGCCGGCGGCCAGTGGGAGACCCACACCGGCACCAACGTGGCCGGAACGATCAATGGTGTCGCCGCCACCGGCAATGGGCAGGTGCTCATCTCGCCCGCGACCGATCAGACACTCGGGGGGTTGGCGTTGACGGTGACGGCCACCGCCGCCGGCGCCTACGGCACCTTCACCTACGTACCCGGCGCCGCCCAGCGGCTCAACATGGTGGCGTCAGCCGCCGTGGCCTTCGGCAGCGGATCCATCACCACCGCCATCAGCGGCAAGCAGAGCCAGATCAAGGACCTCGGGTCCCAGATCTCCAACTGGGACGACCGCCTCGCCGCCCGCGAGGCCCTGCTCAAGACGCAGTACGCCAACCTCGAAACGGCGCTCGGGAAGCTCAAGGACCAGAGCAGCTGGCTGGCCGGACAGCTGGCCAGCCTCCCGACCACCAAGTAGTGAACCCGGATAACCCAGAGAGGAACTCACGGATGAACGCCTCGATGATCAGGAACCGTTACGTCGGCGACAGCGTCGCCACCGCCTCGCCGTCCCGCCTGGTGACGATGCTTTACGACCGGCTCGTACGCGACCTCGTCACCGGGGAGACCGCCATCACCGCCTGGGACCTGGCCGCGGCCAACGCCTCGCTGGTACATGCCCAGGAGATCATCTGGGAGCTGGCCGCCGGCCTCGACCCGACCCGCTGGAGCGGCGGCCCGGCCCTGGCCGCCCTGTACCAGTTCATGCTCGTCGAGCTGCTCGACGCCAACGTGAAGAAGGACGCGGCCAAAGTCGCCTCGGTCAGGGAGCTCGTCGAGCCCTTGCGCGACGCCTGGCACCAGGCCGCCGAGCTCGCCGCCAGCACCGGCCCTCTCGCCGCGGTGCCCGCTTGACCGACTGGGTGGCCCTGCTCGACTCCATCGAGGACGGGCTGGACACGTTCCCGCCCGTCCTCGTCGACGTGCTTCCGGTCGATCCGGGGCCTGTGCCGCCGGGCCTCGTGGAGCGCGCCCTGTCCACGCTGCAGCGCATGGCCGAATGGGAAGCGATGCTCGAGAACCAGCGGGCCCAGATCGGCCGTGAGCTCGTAGCCCTGTCGGCCGTCAAGGCCAACGCCGCCCGGACGTCCGCCCCGCCCGTCCCCCACTTCCTCGACACCAAGGCCTGACAACAGTCGGTCCCAGGACCCACCTCCGCGGTGATGGTCGGACGGCTCGGAGCGAGCAGGACATTGTGGAGTGCCAGTCGTCTGCGTTCGTGGACCAAGCGGCTCGGAGCAGCGCATCCCCGAACGACGCTGCACTGACGGAATGCCTCGCGCATCGCCGCGCCAAGCGATGGGGCCCCTGGGGAGCCTTCGGCAACGCCGATGATCAGAGTGAATACAACGGTGCAGACGACTAGCACACCTCGGCGGCTCTCCCCGGATAACTGTCGTACCCTCTCGGTAGAGTTGGACCTATGTTCGACAATGGGGTCGAAAGTCCGCTGGGTGCGGTGTTGGCGTTGATCCGGCCAGTGGTGGCCGAAGTCGACGTCGACGAACTCGATGTCACCGACGCTGCTCAATTGGTGGAGGAGTGCGCCGAGGCCGAGCGGCTGCTTGCCGCGTTGCGGGTATTGGCCGCTTCCTCGTTGCAGGACAAGGCGTTGTGGCGGCGGGAAGGGTTCCGCTCCGCGGCGGCATGGATGGCGTCGAAGACTGGGACTGCGGTGGCGCCGGCGATCGCGACCATGGAGATGGTCGATCAGCTTGAGAGCCTTCCGCTCTTGGCGGCGGCGTTCCGGGCCGGGCAGGTGTCGGAGGCGCAGGCTCGGGAGATCGCCGAGGTCGCCTCCGATGTGCCCGAGGCCGAAGCACAATTGCTGGAGGCGGCCGGGAAGCTGTCCCTGCGCGGCTTGCAGGAGGAGTGCCGGCGGGTTGAGGCGGCGGCGGCCGTCGATGACGACGATCGTTACCGTCGGGTCCACCGGAGCCGGTGCATGCGTTCGTGGGTCGACCGGCACGGTGTCGGTCACGTGAGCGCCCGTCTGACGCCGGACGAACTTGCTCGACTGGTGGCCGAAGTGGATCGGCGACGCGATGAGATGGTGGTCGATGCGATCAGGGGCGGCTGGTTCGAGGGGCTGGAAGCGCACCGGGCCGACGCCCTGGTCGATCTGGCTCGGCCCGACCGTGGCGCGCCGTCGGGCCCGGACACCATGGTGCATGTGGTGGTTGACTACGACGCGCTGGTGCGGGGCCACACGGTGTCGGGGGAGCAGTGCGAGATCCCCGGGATCGGGCCGATCCCCGTTTCGGTGGCCCGGCGGCTGAGCGAGGACTGCTTCTTGAAGCTGCTGGTCACCAAGGGCGTCGACATT